>CAZSOP010000026.1:0-17961 GCA_964608385.1 uncultured Cytophagia bacterium | reverse complement strand
CCACTCGCTCATCAGGGAAATGATAAAGCACAGGGTGAATTCGCAGGATTCTCTTACCACTCTGCTGTACCGTTTCAGTGAAAAAAAGGCGATACAAAATGCCACGTTTGTTATTGCCATATCCGGTTATATGCGACAAAAAATTCTGCATATCCGAAGAAAAGAGGATGGAATTGTAGATTTACCCAATGCCGTAAACCCGATTGATTTCGCGCCACAGACAAACGTTAACAGACCCATTGACATATTATATGCCGGTCGTCTTGCCAGGGAGAAAGGAGTTGATATCCTGGTCGATGCCATTGCTCTGCTATCCATCAAGCCATCCGTATATATAGCCGGTGAAGGGCCGGAAAAGGCAGCATTGCAGAATCGAGTGCAAAAAAAGCAATTACAAAATATCATCTTTACCGGTTACATTCCGCATTGCCGGATTCATAACTGGCTCTGGCGGGCAAAACTCATCGTCGTGCCATCATGGTGTGAGCCCCAGGGCATCATATTGCTGGAAAGCATGAGCAGCGGTGCTGTCGTTATTGGTGCAAAGGCAGGAGCCATTCCCGAATTTATACAACACCGTCATAATGGTTTGCTGTTTCCAGCTGGTAACCGAGAAGCCCTGGCAAAAGCGATAGATTCACTTTTGGCTGATCCCTCTGAAAGAAACCGTATGAGCAAAAAAAGTCAACGCGTTGTTAATACATGGAATGAATTCACCTTTGAAGAAAAACTAAAAGATTTCCTGAACACAATCAAAACGGAAAAAATTCCTGCTTGAGAATAACCAAACTGCAAACTTTTGATGAGATCGCCGATTGCCGTCTGCATTGGAATCAACTCCGGCTGCAACGGAATCGGTGTACGATTAATGACGATTTTGACTGGATTCTGTTGCTATACAAATACTTCGGAGAGCCGAATAACAATGCCTTTTTTCTTTTGGAAGACCATAACCAGCTGTACGGCTTGCTTCCAATGATACAAAAAAAATTGTACAGTAAAAGTATCATTCCTTATATGCTTTTGACCGACATTGGCACCATCAGCGGCGTTACGGACTTTTCTCCCGTCTGCTTTTACTCGAATGGCCGCCCGGCGACAACGGCGCTACACAACATTTTCAAACCCTACCAGCAGATTCAGCTTAAATTTATCGTGCCGGAGCTGCTTGAACAACTATCGAAAGAGCTGCATGCATTAAGCCACTTTAAAGTGCAACAAATGCAATGCACTAAAAATCTCTATATACCCTTGGACGAAAAACAGGGCTGGCAGACCTATTTCCGTCAGTTGAGTAAAAACACTCGCCGCGAACTGGTTAAAAGGTTCAATAAACTGGAAAAAACGCAATGGGACATTCACCACAACAAAGCTCAAAAATCCGTAGATATTGTAAAAGTGATTAAATCAATTCACATTTCCCGCCAACATCATTTAGGGCGACCGAGTCAGTTCGAAAATGAAAAATTCATCTCTTTTCTCACAGAACTGATCGATTGCTTTGGCCATAAGGAAATGCTGGATTATTCCATTTTATATATTCAGGAAAAACCCGTTTCATTCACAATGGGCTTTAAATACCGGCATGTCTATTATCACTGGCTTATCGGTTTTGATGCGGATTATGAACAGCTTTCTCCCAATAAAATTCATCACATGTTACTGATTCAGAGATTAATGAAAGAGAATGTAACGGAATTCAATTTCATGCGAGGCGAAGCGGATTATAAATACAAATGGACACATTCATTTATCCCCTTGTATGAAATCAAATTATGGAACAAGACAACGATATATAAACGCCTTTTCTCCCATGTCAAAAGCAATCGATTCCGATCATAAACCCAATGCTGCACTGATTTCCGTCATCATCCCCACTTTTAACCGGCGAACAAAAGTGGTTCGCGCGATTAAGAGCGTACTGGGGCAAACGCATGATCATGTTGAAATTATCGTCGTAGACGACGGTTCCACCGACGGAACCGTCGAGTACCTGAAGAAAAATTTTCATAACCGGATCAAATGCCTTTGTTTACCGCACAGCGGCAACCCGAATAGCGCCCGAAACAGAGGTATCGAATCCGCAAGAGGAACGTATATCGCCTTTCTGGATTCTGATGACTGGTATCTTCCGGAAAAACTGGAAAAACAAATTCACTTTTTATGGACCCATCCGCAATATGATATCGTATATTGCGACATGAAGGTGGTTGATGATAACGGCCGATTGATAGCCGATTCGTGGTTTCAAAACGACAACCGGATGCAGCAGGGAGATATTTTCAAGTTCAATCTGTTCCTTCACGATCGCGACAACAGAGGATTCGAACTCTACCTGAACTGGTTACTGATACCGAGAAGCGTATTTGCAGAAATCGGATTGCTGTGCGAAAAATTTGATTATTTGGAAGACTGGGAATTCACACTTCGCCTGACGTCCCGATATTCCTTTGGATGTATCAAGCAGAGCCTGGTGGTGGCCGAGCGCAGAAGCGGCGATAACTATGCGCAAAAATTCTCCCGGTGTTATGCAAAAAATCCAGCAACCTTTGCTGTGCCTGTCCTGCAACACCTGAAACGAAACAAACGAAAGGCCAGGAAAGCGCTTTTACAAAAAGCCATCCGGCATTATTATCTCCTTTCAGCAAGAAGAGAACTAACCTCAGGTTCTTTAAAAAGCGGCTGGACAGCGTGGTTAAACTTTGGCCGAACCTTACCAGATCCAGTTTGCATTTTTAGCTCCGTAATCGCCATGATGAAAAGCATGATAAAAAGGTATACTGCATGAGACGGCTTTTTCCGGTCAATGATGAATCGCTGAAATATATATTTATGGTTTTCCTCATTTTTATTCTCACCCTGGCACAATTCAGAATGATATACAGATTGAATGGAGGACGGGATAAAGTTGAAAACTTTGGCTATAATGAGTACAATCTGATCACGGGGGAAACAGATATCCGGGCCTGGGTAAACAGAACTCTGGCACCATTAATGGTATGGGGATTTACACATACAACCTCTCTACCCTGGCACTCTGGCTATCTTTTACTATCGGTATTGATTCTTTTTCTGACAAATATTGCCTTATATTACTATTTTCATACCTTCCTTCAAAACTATAAAACCGCCCTTGCCTTTTTCATAACGTATACCCTGGCTTTTCTACTATTGCAACACTATTACATCTTTTTATGGGATTATATCGATACCCTGCTCTTTTCAGCATTCGTTTTTGGTATTCTTTCACGATTCTCTCTTTACTATTTTATTATTCTCTTCATCACAAGTATGTTCAACAGGGAATCCTCTCTTTTCATCGCTCTCTATTTGTTCATTCAATCCTTTCAGTATATCCCCAAAATCAAGCTGATATCGAAAAAACATTTATTTATATCCATATCGCTCATCCTGATCAATGTAATATACATAAAATCCATGCGGCAACTATTCTATAACGGGCCGGAAAGAGAAAATGTCTATACCGGGATTCCGGCTTTGCTCGGCAATGAAAATCACTTGATATATAATTTGAAATATTTTTTCACCAACTTTTACTACTTTTTTGTAAAACTGGGACCTGATTTCAATGTCGCGATCAGCATTTTTATCCTTTTCTTAATTGTATTTACAATCTCATGTCTGATCCATGGCAACAAGCCGTTAAAACAAACAGCGTTTATTTTGGCTGTGATTATATTTTCAATTTTTGTGTCCGGTCTGATTATGGAAACCCGGATGTGGCTGATTACTTTGCCGTTTGTTTTCATGGTATACGCCTATCTTCGTATGCCCGGACATAATCATTTAAAGAAAATAATTTTTTTCAATCTTGCAGCTGGTTCCGGAAAGTAATAGATATGTTTTTCTATAATAAAACCGGTAATCCGATTCCATGGTCAAATCATGAAAACTTGGCATAATCCTGTTCGCTGTTGCTGTATCTCCATAGATGTCGAATGCGACAAGGGACCTGACTGGCTGGTTAAATATCCTTTACAATTTAAATCGGTTCACGATACCATTCCAAACTGCTTACAACCCTGTTTTCAATCGGTTGGAGCAAAGGCGACCTACTTGTTAAGTCCCGAAGTATTAGACGATGCCAAAAGCATCGCGACTTTAGCCGAGATCAAACAAAAAGGCGCCGAACTCGGAACACATCTCCACGGTGAATTTATTCCACCGTTCGAAGAAAAAAACACCGAAAGAACCAGCCACATATTAAGCCATTATCCACCAGAGATTGAAGCGCAAAAAATTTACAATCTGACAGAAAAATTTAAACAAATTTTTCAATTCACTCCCAACTCATTTCGCGCCGGACGTTTTGGGCTGAGCGACAAGACATTATCCATCCTGGAAAAATTGAATTATTCGGTAGATACATCTGTTGCCCCCTTTTCCTCCTGGAAGAATGAAATCAATTTTTTTGGTGCTCCGACACAGCCCTATTTTCCAGACCAAAATAATTTCGATATGCGTTTAGTGGAAATACCGGTAACCATTGGTGCGTCCTGGTGGGATTACATACCGAAATTTGTATTGAAAATTGTGCCCTCCGATTCTTTGTTTTGGGGGGTATTACGGAAACACCTCCATCTGGAGCGTAAATTTCGCCCCATCTGGCTAAGACCCACATTTGCCACGTTCGACCAGATGAAAAAACTTGAAAAAAGAGAGAGGATGAAAAAACAGGATGTTTTTTTAAATATGATGTTTCACAGTGTCGACTTTAGTGCCGGTCATTCTCCCTATGCACAGGACGTCATGGAAGTAAATGTATACAAAAAACGATTGATTTCCATTCTCTCTTATTTGAAATCAAATGGTTATCAGTTCATCACACTTTCAGAAGCAGCCAACATTTTCAGGAAAAAAAATGAGAATTCTACACATTATCGGATCCGGACATCGGGGCGGTGCTGAAACCTTTCTGCATCAATTTGTTTTGCAATATCAAAGGACAAAACCGCAGCACCAATCGGCTATTCTTTATGCTGAAAAGAAGGGTCCTCTCTGCAACATCCGGGGAATCAAGCAATACAATGGCGCCGCATATCGCTATTTATCCTCAATTAGAGCTCTCCATGAACTTTTACGTCAATACGATTTGATCGTTTTTCATGGTTTGTATCCAAAGTTCATGGCGATTGCTTTCTGTGTAAATAAACCTGTAATATATTTTATGCATGGTGTCCGTTCCCTGAGAAAATCGGTCAAGACAATATCAGCAAAGATGTTGAGAGCATCCTACCGGCCAAATAAAAACAGTTTCGTTCGTTTTTTTCGACTTTTATTTTTTCAGTGTTTTTTAAAAATCCGCTGCAAAATGGTGCTTGTACCGAGCAACTATTACAAATCGATTGCGCAAAAAAAATACGGAATAAAATCCAAAAAAATCAAAATTCTTCCTCTGGGTATCGACACAAGTCGGTTTTCAAAACATACATTGCTAAAAAATCACCCTGCGTTAAATGGAAGAATCAATATTGGCTGTGTCGCTTCCTTTAGACGGGTCAAACGCATCGATCGACTGATACGCGCTGTCGGAACCATGCAGGAATCGGACAGAAGGAAAATCCGTATTATTCTGGTCGGTGCCGGAGAATGTGAACAGCCTTTAAAGCATTTGGCTCGGGAGCTCGACATCGATAAATGGATAACATTCATCCAGCCGGAAGAAAACATTTCAAAATATTACTCAAAGATGGATTTATTTGTGCTACCGTCCGAATCTGAAAGTTTTTCTCTCGTGCTTTTGGAAGCCATGTATTTTTCGATCCCGGGCATCGTTTTCTCAGGCTCGGGTGGCGCTGAAGAGCTAATCGACAAAACAGGATGCGGAATGGTCGTTGATAACGAAAAACAGTTGGCCGGTCTCTTGTCGCAGCTGATAAAAAAACCCGATTTACTCTCGACGCTGAATGTACAGAGCAGACAAATCGTCGAAAAAAATTATACCATAAAGTCAGCAGTCAAAAATTTTCTCCGGTTGATCGAAAACGAATGAATACACTGAAACGGAAAGAAAATTTTAATCGCCCCTGGTATCGCTGGATCCTTCAGCTCATTCCTGAAGACCTGAACGGAAAACAGTACCTCGACCTCGGCGGTGGCGCTGCGGAAGTGTCGCGACTCGTGGCAAAAAGAGGGGCATCTGTGACCTTTGTCGATACCGATCAGGCTCTTGTCGAGAATGCCAAAAACCTGGGGTTTTCCGCCGTTCAGCTGGATTTGAACTCATCACTTGATGTGCTTGGGCAGGTGACATATGACGGCGTTTTACTTTTGGACGTCATCGAACACATTTGGAAAGCAGAATACCTGTTAACCAATATTCATCAGCTGCTTTGTCCGAATGGCTTTCTGTTTCTGACAACTCCGAATATCGCCCACATGAACAAACGGTTTAAAGCATTTTGTCAGGGAACGCCTCCGGCGGACGAGGGTTATCACATGCGGTTCTTTACGATCCCTTCACTATACCGGCATGTAAAAAACCGGGGATTTGAAATCGATGCGGTCAATCATGCAACATCAACATTCGGCATCAATTACCTGAGAAGAAAGGCCGGTAAAGGGCCTCGCAATTTCCAGCTGCCCGGTTTTATGCAAAACCTGCTCGTTCGCCATATTGCCTTACGCGCTATGAAAACAAGTTGATATGAAATTTTGTTTTATAACAGAAAGCTGGCCCGGCTCCAATGAGGCACACATCAGCGGCTCTGCTGTTCAAATCTATTATATAGCACAAACTCTGAGCCGACGGGGACACAACATACTGGTGATCCTGACAACCGGAAAGACACCGCCAACAAAGCCGGATTTACCTATTAAATTTCTCCGGGGGAATAAACATAAACGATTACTGGAAAGGTTAAACGGGAAAAAAAACCGAAAAATGATTCGAAATGCCAGTGAATTCAAGCCGGACTATGTTTACCAGCGGGGTAAACTGCCGGAAACCGTTATCGCCCACAAAATAGCAAAACAAAGCGGAGCGCGCTTTATCTGGGCAAGTAACTCGGATAAAAGCGGAGAACGCTGGAAATATGTTCGGTCTCAATGGAGCAAAAAATCTCTCAAGCGTTTTTTGACGTTGTTTGAGGCATTTTGCACAGATGTACACATTCAATCAGCCATGAAAAATGCCGATCTCGTACTCGCCCAGACCGTTCATCAGCAAAAAGAGCTCCTGAACAACTATGGCATACAAGCAATACGCTTTCAATCCGGACATCCCATTCCTTCCATCAGGATAAAAAAAACCAACAAAATTCCGGTTGTCCTCTGGGTTGCCAATCTTACCCCGATCAAACGACCGTTATTATTCGCCCGGCTGGCAGAGGAGAGCGTTCACCTGCGGGCGAAATTTGTCATGGTCGGACATGCAAGAGAAACCGGAATAAGCGCAAAAATTAAAGACTATGCCGAAAAATTACCGAATTTCGAATATCTGGGTGGTGCGTCTCTTCAAGATATTAACAGGATCATGCAAAAAGCGGATATCTTTACATTGTCATCAACTCATGAAGGCATTGCCAATACCTTTATACAGGCTTGTATTAACGCCCTGCCGACCATCAGCCTGGGACATGAACCGGAAGATTGGATATCAAAATATCAACTGGGAGCCATAGTCTCGGACTATAACGAGTGGAAAATCACCATGCATCAGTTTATTATTGACAAAAAAAGCCGGCAAAATGCCGGTCAAAAGGCTTACGATTTCGCGTTACAAAACTTTGATATCGAAAAACTGGTCGACCGATTTCTGGAAATGATTCTCATAAGCTACAAATGAACAGCCGAAAGACAATCTGTATCGCCGGCACCCATTCTCTATACGAACGCACGGGTGGTGTGGAATGGCAAACGCACTATATCGGGAAAGCGCTGGCAAAATATGGATATAACGTAAGGTACCTATGCCCCAGTCTGAAAGGCAAGAGCGGAAGAACAGATATTGACCGCAACAAAAGCATATACTGGTATCCGCATGCTGCATCATTCTGGCAGGTTCCGGTAAAAATCTGCCTTTCTCATCTCGATGAAATAAAACCGGATCTTGTATATCTCAGAGGCAGAACCGCTTTGCAGGAATCGGGTCTCATCGAGAGATATACACAACGGGCAAATATTTCCCTTCTCTTCGGACTCTCCAGTGATAGCGAGTTGGAAAGGTATTCCCGTTTGACGGCTTTGTGGAAACGTAACAAAAATCCACTCAAAAAAACCTGCACAAGCCTGTATGCAGCATGGTCTGACCGGAGAATAAAACGCACCCTGCTAAAAGCAACTGCAATCGTCTGCCAACATGAGAGTCAACTACAAAAAGCCCTTTTGATTAACCGAAATAGCTTCTGTCTGCCTCCTTTGCATTTGAAAAGAGAGACAAAAATAAAGTCGAATCACAACCTCGTTGTTTGGATTGCAAATAACAGAGCTGAAAAACAGGGAGACTATTTTGTCGAGCTCGCAAAACGACTGCAATATCTCAATTGCAGATTCGTTATGGTCCTGGGAAACGGACGATTGCGTCCCAACCGGATTCCGTCGGCATCCAAATTGAAAATAATAAACGCTCTGGACAGAGAGCAGATAAACGATTTATTGGCCCGCGCTATTTTATTGGTAAACACCAGCAAACCGAATGTAGAAGGTTTTCCGAATGTGTTTATTCAGGCGTGGCTGGCAGAGACAGCGGTTGTTTCTATGCATGCAAATCCCGGAAACCTGCTAAACAAGGAAAAAATCGGCGTCCATTCCCGCACATTCGAACAGCTGGTTTGTGATGTTAAAAATCTGATTGAGAACAAAGCATTGAGAATCAAAATGGGAATGCAGGCACGACAATACGCCGAGCAACATCACAGCTTTGAAAAAAACTGGGAAAAAGTGGCGCTGCGGTTTCAGTCTGCGCTGAATCAGGTCGAAAAATATGTTTAAAATCCTGTTGAAACGATCTTTTTATACCCTTTTCAAATCCTATTATTCTTGCCGTTACTTGCTGGTTAAAAAAGCGGCATTGGATAAAACCTGGCAAAAAACGGATCGGATTATGCTCTGTGCTGCGTCAGGAATTGGGGATGCTATTATGACCTTGCCGGTTATTGCCGTTTTACAACAGGTCAAGCCTAATTGTCGCATCGGTGTTGTTTGCAGAGCTCCGACTCAACCCCTCTTTACGAATATGAAAATCGATTTGGTCTTGCAATATGAATTGAGTGAAAAACAGCTCTGTGCATTTTTTCGCCTGGTTAAAAACATACGCCACTTTTCACCCCATATCTGGCTCGCCCTACGGCCATCTAACACCCTGTTTCATACTGCACTGGCTATTTTTTCAGGTGCGGCTGCCAAGATCCGCCATGCCTTGCCACCGGGGAAAAAAGCCCCGGCGGATATGGCGTTTGTTTATACCTATATTCATCCATTTTATCCTGAAAAACACCAAATTCAAAACAATCTGAATCTCATTAAATGTTTTCAATCCAATATTTCCGCCAAGCCTTTTCTCCCTTTAATAACTTTAAATGATATAGCCTGTACCAGGCTTTTAGAGAAAAAAGAAATAGTGCTTGGTTCCAAAGCTGTTTGCATACATGCCGGCGGCAATCAAGCCGAAAAGCAATATCCTTCCCACCTTTATGCCAAAGTCATAAATATTTTAATCGCAAAAGGGTATACGATTCTGCTTTTGGGAGGACATGCCGACCGCAAAATCAATCAAAAAATAAAAGATAAAATCACCCTGAAAAACTATATAGATGTAAGCGATCAGCTCGAGCTCATGCAGACCGCATTTGTATTAAGCAAAAGCAGAGCCCTGATCACAAATGACAGCGGTATTATGCATCTCGCAGACCTGTTAGATGTTCCTCTCGTGGCGTTATTTTCACCGACGACACCGCAACATGTCGGACCGGTTCAAAGCAATGCGGTGACATTGAAAGATCCGGAAAATATCGCAAACATCAAAGTGGCTGAAATCCTCGATGGATTTAAAAAATTAACAGATTGCCGAATTACCCGTTAATGAACCGGGTCAACAAGATGAATAATGATTCGAAATTGATTTCCAAAAGAGTTGTCCTGATTACCAACATTCCCACCCCTTATCGCATTCCGCTATACAATGCGCTGTTTGAGGAATGCGACAAAAGAGGGATCAAATTCACCGTTGTGTTTGCCTCAAAGGGGTACAAACGCCGAAAATGGAAAATTGATTATAATAAAATCAGATTTCCGTACTGTTTTCTCTCTTCAACCAAAATTCCTCTTGGTGCAAACGGAGAGGTTTTGTTCACCTGGTCCAATATCTTAAAAACGCTGTTGTCGCTAAAACCGGATTTAATCATCAGTGCCGGATTTTCTTTTGCGACTATAAAAATCGCTCTCTACTCCTGTCAAAAACAAAAACTTCCTTATATTATATGGACAGAGTCGGTTGATCGCCCCTTTCATCATCGATCCGGTCTCAGAACCTTGCAGAGAAAAATACTTGGAAGAAGAGCATCGGCGTTTCTCGTGAGTGGTTCACGCGCTGCCGACTATGTTAAGACATTGGGAGTCGAACCCGGGCGAATATTCAGAGCAATCAGTACGGTGGATACGGATCTATTTCATCAAGAGACTAAGGAAATACGTAATACCATGACCAAAGCAACGTGCGAAAAAAAAATGCTGTACGTCGGTCATTTCACCAGGGGAAAGAGAATTGATTTGCTGCTCTATTTATTGCATAAATTAATGCTTACAGATAATTCCATAGAATTGTGGCTGGTGGGTTCAGGTCCCGAGTATCATCCGTTGCATACTCTGAGCAAAACGCTTGGAATCGAGAAAAATGTTTCGTTTTTCCCTTTTCAGCAACAGGAGAGCCTGTTTGATTTTTATGCCCGGGCTGACTGTTTTGTCTTTCCGAGTGAATATGACGTATGGGGCATGGCGTTGGTGGAAGCCATGTCTTCAGGTCTGCCCTGCGTGGCATCGAAAAGTGCCGGCGCCGCCATCGATCTGATCGAGCATGGCAAAAACGGCTTTTTGGTCGATTTCCGATGCATCGATGAGCTGATCCCGATATTTTCAGAGCTGTTCAATGCACCGGAAAAAGCACGGAGGATGGGTAGAAAAGCTGCTGAATTCATTCAAGAAAATTGTCACATCCGCAACAGCGTATCCGGTTTTATAGAGGCAATAAAATGGTCTATCCGATAGGCAAATGGTACAACTGGGTGAGGGAACAGCCGTGGACGATTAAATGGTTCGTTTACCTCCTCTTATTGCGACCCTTTTTAGATCGATTTTGGCAGATCAAAGACCCCGTTTTTAATCTCAGCATCCTCGACGTGGTCGGTGTGCTGGTGCCTATGGTGATACTATTTTTAATAGCCGGCCGGCAACTGCCATCCTTTGAACCCAAGACACCCGACAAAATATTCCTGGCCCTCGGAGGCATTGTCCTGTCCAATCTCGTTTACTTTTTCATCATACGCACCACTTTGCCCTGGTTCGGCGTATTGCTGAAAATCCTGATGCCCTTTATGCTCTATTTCTATTTGCGTCATTGGCTCACATCACAACGGACACTACACGGACTGTTGACGACATTTGTTTATTCATGCATTTTCCCTGCCCTCATTTTTTTCATAGAAACCATCGCGAATTCAAATCCTGCACAATTAAGCAGAGGAATGGAGCGCTACAGCGGGGGATATGCGGATGTTTTCAATTATAGTATCTATTTTATATTTTTGTTTCTAATCATCGCCTATACGAACATGGCCGGTCGAAGAAAAGGCACCTGGTTATCCAATGACTTTTATCCCGTCATCATCGCCGCGATAACAATTTTCGTGATGATACGCATTCATCACATGGCATCGCTGGTTGTCTTTATTATTCTGTTTTTTGTCTGGGCCCTGTTTCGTTTGTACCGGGGACGACTGCTGTCAACATTTATTATCATCAATCTTCTAATTGCATTCTCTTTAGGCATCCAACTAACGGATCATATGCTGCCATTGGTAGAAAATGAAATCGCGGTCATAAAAGGCGAAAAGAAAGTAGAAAAAGCACTGCACGGACGGTTTCAGAGATGGCAACGAATGCTGGCTGACTTTAATCAAAGCAATGTCCTCTTTCGAATCATGAACCCTGCGTTTGCAGAACCGCATTCTTACGGATATATGATCGCCGGCAGTCATAATGACTATCTCAGAATGCTGTTCCTGGGCGGCTATGCCGGTCTTTCTCTGTACCTTGTGTTTCTCTACCTCATCTTTTCTATTCGAAGCCAATTACATTTCAGCCGATTATTTTTAAAAAACAGCGCCTTTTTGATCCTTGTGCTGTTCTCCATAACGTCGGTACCAACGATGTACGCCCCGATGATGTATATTATTCTCATCATCTTTGTCTATAGTGTAAGCCGATAAATTCTCTGTGCTGGTAAATGGATAAATGATTCCACAAAAAAGGGGCAGTATTATAAAGCTCCTGCACCGGATGATGAAGAGCACTTATAAGGCTTTTCTTAGCATGAATGATGCCGTATGACAGCGCATTTGTAATGGAAACAAAAAAACACAAAATACTGATATTGGGTAAACTTCCCCCTCCTTTTTTCGGCCCGGCCCTCGCAACCAGAATCCTTCTCGATTCCGATCTGAAAACACATTATCACCTGTTACATCTGGATACAAAGCTAAATCAAAAAATCGAGTCGATGTATCGCGTTGATCCGGGAAAATTCGGACGTTTGCTCTGGTTGTACAGTAAAATGCTCTATCTTATGATCAGGTACAATCCGGAAATCGTTGTCATACCCATCAGTCAAAGCACATCCGGTTTTTGCAAGGATTTACCGTTTATCTACATGAGCACTTTATTCAAGAGCAAAACGATCGTTCATTTACGCGGCAGCCGTCTGAAAAGCTGGCTCGAATCCCTGCCGTTTTTACTCTCTGTGTTTTTTCGATTTTCCTTAAGGAGATGTTATGGCGGCATAGTTTTGGGCTCGAATTTGAGATTCATCTTTAAAACTATTTTTCCTAATCACCGAATCTTTGTCGTACCGAACGGCGGTGATTTCTCTATTCGTAAAAATCGCTCAACTCGTAGTGTTTTCAGAATCCTCTTTCTTTCCAACATTCAGCCATCAAAAGGGATTATGGATGTTCTTCGGACCGCGAAAATTTTGCATAACGAGCACCCCGGTGCTTTTCAACTGAACATCGTCGGAAATTGGCATGATAAAGGACTACAGGAAAGGTGCAAGTTGTTTTGCCAACGACATCATCTTGCCGTTGGTTTCTATTCGAATATTACTCAAAAAGAAAAACTCGAACATCTGTCCCGGTCGGATCTCTTTTTATTTCCACCGCGCGAACCAGAGGGTCATCCCTGGGTCATCATCGAGGCCATGGCAGCCGCTCTACCGATCATTGCAACGGATCAGGGAGCCATACGCGAATCGGTGATTCACGGCGAAAACGGCTATATCGTCGAACCGTCACGCCCGGACCAAATCGCCGGCCGCGTTGTAGAGCTATATTTTGACCGAAAAAAATGCGAACAAATGTCACATAAAAGTTACATCTATTATCAACACCAATTTACCGAAGACAAAATGGTACAAAATCTCAGATATGTTTTTGATAGCATCCTGAGCGAGTCCGGCCGCAATCGTAAGAGCTGATATCCACACAATGCTAAAAGAAAGGAATAGAAGACATTGAAACAGGTGGTTCAAAACTTGAAAACCGGTAAAATGAAAGTGCTCGATCTACCCTATCCTGTTTTAAAGGAGGGTTGTGTTTTGGTGCGGAATTACTATTCAGTGGTGAGTTCCGGTACGGAAAGCCGTAGCGTTCGCGACGCCAGAGCCAATTTGATTAAAAAAGCACAATCTCGCCCTGACCAGGTGGAAAAAGTTCTACAGTCGATAAAAACGAACGGGCTATTTTCCACTCTTAAAATCGTATCGGACAAACTCGACGCCTGGTCGCCGCTCGGCTACAGCTGTGCAGGAAGGGTGATAGATGTGGGAGCAGGGGTGAATGACATTACCATCGGTGATCATGTTGCCTGCGGCGGCAACGGCGCGGTTCATGCCGAGGTGGTCTGTGTATCCAGGAATTTGCTGGTCAAGACGAGCAAAGAAAAGCTGCAGGAATCGGCTTTAACAACACTGGGTGCCATTGCGCTGCAGGGTATCAGGCAGGCGGATTTACGCATTGGTGAAACCGCCGCCGTGATCGGGCTGGGGCCGGTGGGATTATTGACCGTGATGCTGCTGAAAGCGGCAGGCGTAAAAGTCATCGCCATCGATAAAGTGAAGAGCAGAATCCGAAAAGCAAAGGAGATCGGTGCCGACTGCGCACTCTGCCGCCACGAAACAAAACTGATGGTTGAAATGAATCGCTTGACCCATTCGATCGGCTGCGACGCCGCGATTATCACCGCCGGCAGCAATTCCACCGATCCGGTAAACCTGGCGGGAAATCTTTGCCGTCAAAAAGCGCAGGTCGTCGTCGTTGGTAACATACCCACCGGATTTTCCCGCAAGGTTTTTTATAAAAAAGAACTCGACCTGCGGATGTCCTGTTCCTATGGCCCGGGACGCTATGATAAAAATTATGAAGAGAAAAATCAAGACTATCCGGTCGGATATGTGCGCTGGACGGAAAACCGTAACATGCAGGCGTTCATCGATTTTCTACATCAGGAGCAAATCGATGTCAAACCGCTGATCGAGAATGAAATTCCGTTCGAGCAGGCCGAATCCGCCTATGAATCGCTTTTGAAAAAATCAAAACCCGTCATGGTCTTTGCCTATGATATAACAAAAACGCTTGCACCCAAAGTTGTTTTTGCAGTAGCGAAAAAACAAAAGGCAGAACCGGTAATCGGTGTTATCGGTGCCGGTTCCTTTGCACGCAATTATCTATTGCCTGTCTTATCCAAAACAGGCCGACTGCACGGCCTGGTCACCGCCAGCCCGCATAATGCCCGAACCATTGCAGAAAAATACAATTTTGCCTATTGTAGCCATGACGAAAATGAAATCTTTCATGATACGGCAATCAATACTGTCTTTATTCTGACCCAGCACCATTTACACGCCGACCTCGTCATCAAAGCCCTTGATGCCGGTAAACATGTATTTGTCGAAAAACCGCTCTGTATGAATGAAATCGAGCTCGAAAAAATCATTGCAGCCTATCAGCAGAGCAAATCCCACTGTATGGTCGGATATAACCGTCGCTTCGCCCCCCTGATTACAGAGATAAAAAAACGGTTGCCCCTGAATCAACCCAAAGCCATTCAGTATCGCATCAACGCCGGAACGGTTTCCCCGGATTCATGGATACAGGACCCCGAAACCGGCGGAGGGCGCATCATCGGCGAGGTCTGCCACTTTGTCGACCTGCTCTGTTTTTTGACCGGTTCCAGGGTTGAATCGCTCTTTGCCCGTTCCATGGAGAACAAGACCACCATTGCCGATACCCTTTGTATTACCTTTGGATTCACGGACGGAAGCACGGCCAGTATAAGCTATTTTTCCAACGGCAATAAGAAATGTGAAAAGGAATACCTGGAAATTTTTAGCGGCGGCGACATCCATGTTCTCAAGGACTTTTACCGCTACAGCCTCTACGGCAACAAAAAAACAACCAAAAAAAGATTGGGAGCGGCAAAGGGACACAGGGAAGAAATCCGCGCGTTTACCAGCGCTATCCGCCAGGGTGATTCGCCACCTATTCCGTTTGAAGAGATTGTCCACAGCAGTAAAATCACTTTTCAGATCATCAAATCATTGAGAACCCGAAAACAGGTCACCCTTGACACCTGAAGAAAGCAACGACATTTTTGAACAGGTTCTGCAGGATTTACGAAAAAACAGGTTTGCCGGCTATGACCCCTATGATGCATTGATGGGCAGTTTTAATCCCGGCCCTTTATCCAAATACTGGATTCAGTTGGGCAAAAGGTGTCCATTGAATTTTCGGCCTCTGTTCGCTATCCACAAAAACAGAAATCCCAAAGCCATCGGCATCATTTTGGAGGCGCTCTCCAGAAGCTATTCTTTCACCCGGCAGAGATCGCTTTTGCCGGATATGCACCGCCTGTTTCGCTGGTTGCAGCAAAATAAAAGTCAGGGATATTCCGGAGCCAGTTGGGGCTATCCCTTTCACTGGTTCAGTGCCGATCTGCTCATCAGGGCGCACACGCCGTCGGTGGTGGCGACAGCCACCGTAGGCAGGGGAATCTATCAATATTACCGGGTTACTGAAAATCCACAAGCGGCCATATTACTTGCAGCGATAAAGGATTTTATCCTTAAAGAGATTCCAGTCTACAGCGACAGCAGCGGTATCTGTTTCAGCTATACACCGCTGCGCAAAGATTGTGTTTACAACGCCAGCCTGCTGGCCGCAGAAGTTCTGACCCTGACTGGCACGCTGACCGGGGATGAAAAGGCGCTGGACAAAGCCGCCCTGGCAACCCGGTTTGTCCTCAACAAACAATACCCTAACGGACATTGGAATTACAGCATGGATATTGAGAACAAAAGTGAACGGCAACAGATCGATTTCCATCAGGGCTTTATTCTCGAATCCCTCCTCTCGATTCGAGACCATCATCCGCGCATTTTTTCACATCTCGAGCGGGCACTCGACAGCGGATACCGATTTTATACACAGAAACAATTTGACGCCAACGGACGCAGCAGATGGAGATTGCCGGCAAACTGGCCCGCGGATATCCACCACCAGGCACAGGGCATTATCACCCATGCTTTGTTGAGACGGGATTTTGCCGCTGCTATCAAATTCGCTTGCACGATCGCTGACTGGACGATAGATCATCTCTACGACAAAAAAGGCTGTTTTTATTATCAAAAATGGCCCTTTCTGACCAACAAAATCACCTACCTTCGATGGGCTCAAGCCTGGATGCTAAAAGCCCTGACCCTACTGCAATACCCACCGTCGTAATCTTCCCTGTCCTACCCACATTCTTTCATATTATTGCTGAAAGTTTGCATTTATTTTATTATATTTATAATAAAATACGAAACTTTGACCGATCACGGGCAACGGTCAAAAAGTGTCGCTCTTTTGTGTCATTATTCGGCTATTGTCATATAAGGCATGCATTGTTGTAAAGAAAACCCTTTTTTATGCATCCTAAGTGATTATTTTTCAATTGTCATTATGGTACAATATTTGAATGTATGACACAAACAGGGCACGGTAAAAGCAAGGACGGATTTACATATGAAGGTACTGCTATATCTTGGGCACCCGGCCCATTTTCACCTGTTCAAGCAAATCATATTTATTTTAAAAAAGAACAATCATCCGGTTCGCATCGCGTGCAGAACAAAAGATGTGTTGACGGAATTGCTGGACGAAACAGGATGGCAATATGAAAATATCATGCCCGGTGGAAATAACAACACGCTTTCCCGGGCCTGCGGATTTCTGAACAAGTTTTATAGAATGAGTAAAATCTGCAGCCGGTTTAAACCGGATATATTGGTCGGCACTTCTGAAGTCATTCCCTGGGTGGGAAGAGCGTTCAACGTTCCGTCGCTGGTGGTGAATGAGGATGATGCCGAGGCGGTACCCTATTTTGCCAAACTCGCCTATCCGCTGGCGTCATATATTCTGACTCCGGAAGGCGTATCCACCGGCAAATGGAGCCATAAACAGATCACCTACGCCGGCAATCACGAACTGGCCTATTTGCATCTGCGCTATTTTCAACCCGATCCGGATGTATTATCGCGCTATTCGCTTTTGGGTAAAAAATATTTTATCATTCGCCTGGCGCATCTGAATGCACACCACGATTCCCAAAACCACGGTATCTCCTGCAGAGTTGCCTGGAATCTGTATCGAATTCTCAAACCGCACGGCCGCGTGCTTGTAACCGCTGAAAGGC
>CAZSOP010000025.1:0-18019 GCA_964608385.1 uncultured Cytophagia bacterium | reverse complement strand
GTCGAATTTCACATCTATGATTCTAATAATGAAATGCACAAAGTTGACAATCCTGCCGACTTGACCGAGAGCGGCAATATCGACCGCATTGAAGAACCCTATATCCGGGCCAACATTCTGACACCTTCTGAATTCATCGGCAATATTATGCCCCTGGCAATGGAGAGACGCGGTATTTATCACAATACCGAGTACCTCGATACAACCCGAGCCGTCCTGCACTACGATTTCCCCCTGGCTGAAGTGGTTTTCGATTTTTATGATCGTTTGAAATCCCTAAGCCGGGGGTATGCATCCTTTGATTATGAATTTGTCGGCTTTAGGCGGGGAGACGTCGTCAAACTCGACATTCTGCTAAACGGAGAAAAAGTGGACGCTCTGTCGGTGGTCGTTCACCGCGATAAAGCCTACGAATGGGGAAGAAGGGTTTGTGAAAAATTACGCGAACTCATACCGCGCCAGATGTATCAGGTCGCCATTCAGGCCGCTATCGGCAGCAAGGTGATCGCCCGTGAAACCGTTAAAGCACTTCGGAAAAATGTGACTGCAAAATGCTATGGCGGCGATATTACCCGCAAGCGCAAACTCCTGGAAAAACAAAAAGAAGGTAAAAAACGGATGAAACAACTGGGCAAAGTCCAGGTGCCCCAGGAAGCGTTTCTGTCCATTCTTAAGGTCGATTGAGGCAGAGGATGATAAAAGCAGAGCATTTGACGAAAAAATACGGTTCATTCGTTGCTGTCGATGATTTGTCCCTCATGGTTGAGAATGAATTGTTTGTCTTCCTGGGTGTTAACGGAGCCGGGAAAACCACAACCATAAAGATGATGAATGGACTGCTCCGCCCCGGCCGGGGAAAAGTCTGGATTCATGGCATCGACATCCAGGAAAATCCGGTCAAAGCCAAGCGAATTACCGGCCTTGTCCCCGAAGAACCCTATCTTTATGAAAAACTCAAAACACATGAATTTATTCGCTTTTTAGCGGACATTTATAAAATACCGCCAACCCTTGCAAAAAGGAGAATGGATCAGCTCTTTGATATTTTCGAGCTCACAGAACATGCCGATGCTCTGATCGATGAACTCTCACACGGAACACGGCGAAAGGTCGCTCTTGTCGGTGCCCTCATCCATGATCCGGAAGTGCTTTTTCTGGATGAACCCACAATCGGACTCGACCCCGAAAGCGTACGCACATTCAAAACCCTGCTCGATGGCCTGATAAAACAAGGTAAAACCATTTTCATGTCCACCCATATCCTCGAACTGGCGGAAAAAATGTGTCACCGGATCGGTATCATTCATCAGGGAAAACTGCATACAGTCGCCACCCTGGAACAACTAAAAACAGAAAGCGGATACAATAACCTGGAAGACATCTTTTTAAACATCATCGGAAGCAGAAACGACTCCTCTTTACAATCTTTTCTACAGGGGAATGCCGGAACATGATAGTCAAACTGCTGCTGAACAGATGGCTGCAAATCAAGAACACCTTTCTTAATTCGGGCGCCGGTATTAAAAGGTATCGTCTCTTGTCGCTGGGAGCACTGTTCATTTTACCGGTCTATATCTATTCCCGGATCAACGAGCTCTTCGAATCCTGGAGCATTCTTTCAGACAACGCGCTTTTGCCCGCCGCCGGATTTGTCAATCTCTCGTTGTTGGGACTGTTTGCGCTTCTTGTTTTCACCGGCATCCCGCTCTCCCTGCATTTACCCTTTGTCAGCAAAGATCTGTCGCTTCTGCGCTCTTTACCGCTTGCCGCAGCCGACATTTGGGCGGCTAAATTTATTCAGGGCTGTCTGATAAATTCAACCCTTTTTCTCTACTTTGGGCTCCCCCTGCTTATCGCCTTTTACGTCAATTATGAAATCTCTGGATGGTTTCTGTTTATTGTTTTATTGGCGGTCATCGCCTTTCTGGCGCTCGCGTATGCAATTGCGAATATTTGTGCAATCATGTTATTAACCGCTCTCTCTGCTCAGCGCGCAAAATATATCACAACTATCCTCGTTGCCTTTCTCTTTGTCGCTTTGTGGGCCGGTTTTCAACTTTTTCGATTTTCTCAACTCGATCCAATTTCAACCTCTTTCAATCCTCAACGACTCGAGCAGTTGGCGCAATTCAATACCCATAGCTGGCTCAACCTGTTTCCGTCTCATTGGCTGGTCAATATTTTTTTCCAGAGTGCACAAAATCATCCATCCGGCGCTATATTAAGATTGTTTCCCCTTCTGCTGGTGACCATTCCGGCTATACTATCCAGTTTTATACTAACCCGTAAATTTGAAACCTTTCAGGAAAACCGTCCGGCCCCAACGCATAAACATCAAACCGGAAAATTTATCGAAAAAAAAAGATCCCCTTTTGTTGCTCTTTTAATAAAAGATATCAACCTCATTATGCGAGATGCCAGACAATTCGCCCAAAGTATTATTTTTCTCATTATGTTGGTGGTTTTTCCGTTTATCATATACGAAAAAAATAGCTTGCAATCCCTCTTTGACTTTCATGCCCTTGCATCGCTTTTACTCTTTACAGCGATCTTTGCAGCATTGTCGACAGTAAAGCTACTTGCTATTGAGGGAAAATCATTTTATCACCTGAAAAAAGCACCTCTGTCCAACCAAACCCTTTTCGGCGCAAAATGGTTTACAATATATGCCGGGTTTTTGCCTGTGGCAACTCTGGCATTGACCATTCTTTCCGTTTTAAGCAGCGCCACACTGCAGCAATTCGGTATTTTTTTCATTATATTAAGCGGCATTCTTGCCGGAGCCGTGGCCCTGGGGATGGTGGTTGCCGTTAATTTTGTCAATTTCAACTGGGATCATCCAAGAAATATACTGCACAGCGGCGGAACCTTGTGGCTGATGCTGGCAATTATTTTATTTGGTTTGATCGATTTTCTCATTCTGGCCCTGGGTTACATGGGGGATTTTTTTCTTTTATCCCTGCTGCTGTCGACAGGTTATACCGTCGTTGTGTTTTTATCGGGAACATATATAACACAGAAAAAGTTGGAAAAATTGGAATGGATTTATTAAATTATTTGCAATGATCACAACGTCTGCGCTTGATTTTATAAACCAAGTAATCATCCGATTGAGCCGGGCGAAAAAAAGTTAAACATCAATTATAGAGAACCGGGCGTGACGCCGGATAGATGATATCACATTTTCTTATAATGAGGAATGGAGATGAAAAACAAAAAACGGAATGCCATATTCGAATATGCGGAAGCATTTGGAGTTGCGCTTATCGCAGCACTCATTCTGAGAATGCTGGTGGTCCAGGCCTTTCGTATACCCACAGGCTCGATGAAAGATACGCTGCTGGTGGGGGATTTTTTGCTGGTGAATAAATTTATTTATGGTGCCAAGACCCCGGAGCGCATTCCGCTTGTCGACATCAAACTTCCCTCTTATCGATTCCCTGCTTTTAAAGAGCCGAAACGTGGCCAGATCATTGTTTTTAAATATCCTCTCGATGAATCCCTGGATTATATCAAACGCTGTATCGCCTTGCCGGGTGATACCGTAGAAATTAAGGGAATCGATGTCTTTGTAAACGGTGAACCAGAGGGAGAAAAAACGCTCATCGCCAAAAACCAATTCGATCCGGTAGAGGGGTTTTATGTTGACTATTACCGGGTTATAAACAACAGCGGTGCCGACTATACCATTCGGGTACATTCCAACAAAAACGCGCGACAACAAAAATATGGGCCTATAGTCGTTCCCCCTGACCATCTTTTCATGCTCGGCGACAACCGGGATAACAGTCAGGACAGCAGATATTGGGGATTTATGCCGATGGAAAATATCGTCGGAGAAGCCATGGTGATCTACTGGTCCTGGGATAAAAATGTACCCCTGTGGGATTTGAGCGAAAAAATCCGATGGAATCGAATTTTTAATATTATTCGCTAGGGATGCAAACCTTTTCTCTTTACATCCATGTGCCTTTCTGTCTAAAAAAATGCAGCTATTGTAATTTCTATTCATCCACTGATTTGACCCGTATCGATGACTATTTGCCGGCACTGCAAAAAGAGATTGAACACTATCGTTTAATTTTTCCCCCACCAGAATTTATCCTGAAATCCATATATTTTGGAGGCGGAACGCCTTCGGTTCTGCAATCCCTGTCGATAGAATATATCCTTTCAACTCTCAAAAAAAAATGGAACCGGTTACCCCAAGCTCAAATCTCATTCGAGATTAATCCCGGCACCGTGTCTTTGCAAAAGCTTTCCGATTTACGCCGAATGGGTGTAAACCGTTTATCTGTCGGTGTTCAATCATTCTGCGATAAAGACCTGCTGATGCTGCAGCGTCTGCATAGCGAAAAGGATGCAGAGACCGCCATAAAGCAGGCCCGCCTGGCAGGTTTTTCAGATGTCGGTATCGATCTTATTTTTGCCATCCCCGGTCAAACCATGAAAACCTGGAAGTCCAATCTCACCAGATCGCTTTCACTTAATCCCGATCATATTTCCGTGTATGGTTTGACCATTGAAGAGGGAACACCCTTGTTTCAAGCGCTGCGAAAAAATAAAGTGATGCCGTGCGATGAAGAACTGGAACGCGAGATGTATATATACGCAGCCGGGATGCTGAAAAAAGCCGGCTATGAACATTATGAAATTTCAAATTTTGCCCTGCCGGGAAAAGAATCCGTACACAATCAAAATTATTGGCAAAATAAATCCTATCTGGGAATTGGTCCTGCTGCTCATTCATTCGATGGCACTCGCAGATGCTGGAATATCGCTGATATTAATCGTTACAGCAACCGCTTGCATTGCGATCAATCTCCCCTCGAGTTCTGTGAACATACAACTAAAAATCAACAAAAGATAGAAACCATATTTCTCGGACTGCGTCAAAAAAGTGGACTTGATTTGCAGCGCTGGAAAAAGTCTTATGCCCAGGACCTACTGCAATGCCTGCAACCCCTATGCAAAAACTGGAACGGTCTCGATGACTCTACGCCACCTTTTTCGTTTTCAGAGAACAACCGCTATCTCGGTCACAATGGCACCAGCTTGTACCTGACCCTCAACGGACTTTTGCTTTATGATACGATATGTTCGGAAATTGTCTCTTTTTTGCTTTAAAAAAAAATGTGCTTTTGAAATAATTTTAATATATTAGTACCAAATGATCAAAACACTCTATAAACCCGTCGATCTCGAAGATTTACTTGGCTATCACCACTCGGTCCACCAAATATTGGAATTTCAGGATATTTATAAAATGCTCTATCAGGGTGTGTTTGGAGCCGAACATTTATTGCAGAACAAACAGCGGGCATTTGAAGCCCTGCGGCTGGAATGGAAAGAGCTGAAAGAAAACAAACAGGAGTCCCTGCTTGAACCGCTATCCCTTACGCATGAATATGTTCGTCTCAATCTGCGCCCCGTAAAATCAGCAGGAATGCCGCTGGATCGGGTTTGGACACTCTTCGTCAACACTCCACAAGGAAACCATTCAATGCTGCTTTTTAAAAAGCGACTGCAGGATTTTTACGCTTTAACCAAAGCCGGAAAAATCAACTACAATGCTGAAAAGTGGCTTGACTATTGTGAACAACAGAGAAATCATAACTATCCGGCAACGCATCATTCAAAAGCCTATAAAAACAATAACCACCCGGCTTATCGGGTCATTCGAACATTGAATCTTTTCCGTGAGGACTAAAATATGGCAAAAACATTTGTAGAAAAAATATTAAGCAGGGAAAGACCTGTTTCTGCAGGTGAAATTCTGGAGATCAAGCCGGATTTTGCAATGAGCCACGATAATACCGCAGCAATCGCCAAAACCTTCAGACAGATCGGCATTAAAAAAATCGACAATCCTGATCGCCATATTGTCATACTCGATCATTGCGTCCCCGCTGCGAATGAAAAATTCGCCCAAAACCATAAAGAGATAAGAGAGTTTATTAAAGAACAAAAAATCGATCACTTTTATGATATAGATCGTGGTATTTGTCATCAGGTTATTTGTGAAGAAGGGTTCGCGTTGCCCGGGAAGATAATGGTTGGCAGTGATTCGCACACCACCACTTATGGTGCGTTTGGTGCCTTTGCCACCGGTATCGGTCGCAGTGAAATGGCGGCTATTTTTGCCACCGGTAAAATTTGGTTGCGGGTGCCGGAAACGATAAAAATAACGATAAAAGGAAAAATTCCGGCTGCAATATCCGCAAAAGATATTATTCTCAAAATTATCGGAGACCTCAAGGCCGACGGTGCTCTTTACAAATCCGTGTGGTTTGCCGGCCCCGTGGTCGAAGAAATGAGTATCGCCGGACGTATGGTTCTGACAAATATGGCTGTGGAAATGGGAGCCAAGAATGGCTATATAGAGCCCGACGCTAAAACCGTTGCCTATCTGAAAAACCGGGCTCGCGTTTATTACGAACCGCAATTTTCCGATCCGGATGCGCCTATTGAGGAAAATTATGACTTTGGAATTAGCGATCTGGAACCTCAAATTGCCTGTCCCCACACAGTAGACAACGTCAAACCGGCAAGCAGGGTAAAAGGTACCAAAATCGATCAGATTTTTTTCGGTTCTTGTACAAACGCCCGGCTTGAAGATTTTAAAATCGTCGCAGATGTTTTGCGCAATAAAAAGATTCACAACCATCTCAGAATGGTTGTTATACCCGCGTCCAATCAAATATATCTGCAAGCCCTGCAAGCCGGTTATATAAGAGATTTGATCGAGGCTGGTGCCGTGCTGGCAAATCCCGGCTGTGGACCCTGTATGGGAAATCACCAGGGAGTTCTTGCTCCCGGAGAGGTTACCCTAAGCACCTCCAATCGTAATTTCAAGGGAAGATTTGGCTGCAAAGAGAGTGAGGTTTTTCTGAGCAGCCCACTGACCGCCGCAGTCTCTGCATTAACCGGTCAAATAGAAGACTGCCGGGACTTTATCAAATCAAACGGAGGAAAGCATGTCTAAAATCACGGGTAGAATCTGGAAATATGGTGATAACGTCAATACAGATGTCATTTTCCCGGGTAAATATACCTATACCGTTACCGACCCCGGGGAGATGGCAAAATTGGCCCTGGAAGACCTCGATCCTGAGTTTAGTACCCTGGTGCAAAATGGAGATATCGTGCTGGGCGGCAAAAATTTCGGCTGTGGCAGTTCGAGAGAGCAAGCAGCATTCTGCCTGAAATATGCCGGAGTAGGTGCTGTGATCGCAAAGTCTTTCTCCAGACTTTATTACCGCAATTGTATCAATGCCGGATTACCGGCTCTGGTCTTACCTCAATTATATGATCAGCTAAACAAAGGAGACCGGATTGAAATCAGGCTGAATCGCGGTGTTGTTGTCCACAAAGGAGTCGACTATCATTTTCCCCCTTTGCCCGGAGAAATTATCGATATTTTTAATCATGGTGGGTTGATCCCCCATATCCGTAAAATCCTGAAAACAGATTCCATACTGAGGAAAGAATGAACAGAAAAGATAAATACGCCTGGGCCCGCAAAAAAATCCGAGCCCAGGCTTTAAGGCACATTAACACGGTTTCGACGCTGGCCAATACGGCTGCGATTTTAAAAGATTCTCTGAATTTCTTTTGGGTGGGATTCTACTTTGTAAAAGAGGATCATTTGCTATTGGGACCGTTTCAGGGCTCTCCCGCTTGTGTGAAGCTCGATCTGAAAAAAGGAGTCTGTGCCGAATGCGCTAAACAGAATAAGACCGTCATCGTTGAAAATGTCCATGACTTTCCCGGCCATGTGGCGTGTGACGAAAGATCAAAATCAGAAATCGTCGTTCCGGTTCGGGATCATCAAAACCAAATTAAAGCGGTGCTGGACATCGATAGCGATGCGTTTAATGCGTTTAATCGTCAAGACGAAGAGGAACTGGAAAAAATTACAGAGCTGTTGAAATCCATATGGAAAGGGGAGGTAAAATGAATGTCGGAATCGTCGGTGTGGGAAAATTGGGTAATTATCATTGCAATGCAATCACGCAGCTGACACAGGCAAACCTTGTCGGTATATACGACACAGATGGCGAGAGATGCAAAAAAATTGCCAAAACCTATCGCTGTAAGGCCTTTGAAAGCTATAAAGAGCTTCTCAACCACGTCGATATCGTCGGCGTCATCGTCCCAACAACATTTCACCTTGAGGTGGCTTCTGCCGCAATCAAAGCAAAAAAACATGTCTTTGTGGAAAAACCGATTGCCGAGAACATCGATCAGGCAAAGAGACTGGTTCAACTGGCAAAAGAGGAAAACGTACGCTTGCAGGTAGGACATATTGAACGGTTTAATCCCGCTATGCTCGCCCTCAACGATGTTGTTCTGCAACCCATGTTTATCGAGTCACATCGGCTGGCTCCGTTTGTTCCAAGAGGCACAGATGTCGCGGTTGTGTTGGATTTGATGATTCATGATATAGATATTATACTGAGCATGGTGAGGAGTGATGTAAAAAAAGTCGACGCCAATGGTGTCGCCGTTGTATCCGATCAAATCGATATCGCCAACACCAGATTACAATTTGAAAATGGTTGCGTTGCCAATCTCACAGCCAGTCGAATCTCACAGAAAAAAATGAGAAAAATTCGTCTTTTTCAACGCGACGCTTATATCTCTGTCGATTTTTTAAAACGCTCCTCTGAAATCATTCAACTGGTTGATTCGGATAAAAATGTAACCTCGAACAGTATGATACTCGGACAGATCGAACAGGCGAAAAGGAAACGGCAAATTCTCTACAACCGCTTGCAAATTCCGGAAAGCGATGCCATGCAGGAAGAATGGAAACATTTTTTTTATGCCATAAAAAATCAGACAAAGCCGGTCGTCAGCGGTGAGGATGGCCTCAAGGCACTTAAGGTCGCCACTCAGATCGTCAACATTATCTCCCAACAGTTCAAACCCATATCCCTTGAGGACATTGATGAATAAAAAAATCATGATTATTGCCGGTGAAGCCTCCGGAGATCTCCATGGCGAGGCACTGATTAAAGCGCTCTTGAAAAAAGAACCAGACCTGAAAGTGTTCGGAGTCGGTGGTAATCGCATGCAACAGGCCGGCATGAAACTGATCTATCATATCAACGACCTCGCTTATATCGGTCTGGTTGAAATAGCCCGTCACATCTTTTTTTTCCGGCGTCTATATTATGACCTGGTGGATCAAATAAAAGCCGAAAAACCGGATCTGGTCATTTTAATCGATTATCCCGGCTTTAATTTACGATTTGCTAAAAAAGCAAAAAAAATGGGATGCAACGTTTTCTACTTTATCGCTCCGCAGGTGTGGGCCTGGGCACAACACCGGGCAGCCAAAATGGCCCGGTATATAGACAGACTGGCCGTTCTCTTTCCCTTTGAACCGGATTTCTTTCAAAAATACGGATTGCCTACCGATTTTGTCGGCCACCCGCTCGTCGAAAGCCTCACCACATTTACCGACAAGAATGAATTTTTCAGAACCTGGCGGTTGGACGCCGAACGTCCTGTTCTCGCCCTGCTGCCCGGAAGCCGAAAACAGGAATTGCATAACCTGTTACCAGCCATGCTTGAAACCGCAAAAAAGGTAAAATCAAAACACCCGGAACTGCAAATCTGTATCGGTAAAGCAGAAACCCTAAGCACTTGCCAAATCAGGGAATGCTGTGAACTCGACAGTGAAAGTACAATTGTAGAAAATGACACCTATTCTCTTGTAAAATATGCCCGGGGTGCTATGGTGGCGTCTGGTACCGCGACACTCGAAACCGCATTTCTAATGACCCCGTTTATGATCCTATACAGAGTATCGCCCCTGACCTATCTGATCGGCAAGCTCATGGTCAAGCTGCCCTACATTGGCCTGGCCAATGTTATCGCGGAAGAGAAAGTAGCAAAGGAATTTGTGCAGAACCTCGATAGCGATAAAATGGCAAAACATCTCGAGGTTCTGCTCTATGATAAAAACCACAGAACCAAAATGATTGATAAACTGGAGAGCATCAAAGAAAAGCTGGGCGAGCCCGGTGCCGCAGAAAAAGCTGCGGATATTGCTCTAAAAATCTAAATCCGATGGAATTGGATGAATGTGATTTTTAACACAATATAAACCTGGATTTATTTGTAACATGAACAAGAAAATTCTGTTTCTACTTGCAACAAACCTGGCATGGCTTGTAATACTGTTCTTTGGCAAAGTTTGTCGTATGCATGTAAAACACCGCCACCGCTGGGATCGCGCTATCGCAGAAAAGAGAGGCGTAATCGCTATCCTGTGGCATGGCAAAATGCTGATTCCGATCTATATACACCGATATCAGGGAATTGCCGCCATGGTCAGTGAGCATCATGATGGAGAAATGATCGCCCAAACCGTGCACAAACTGGGATATGAAACCGTTAGAGGATCCAGCACCCGCGGGGGAAGCCGGGCATTTCGTCAGATGCTCTCATTGCTTAAAAAAGGTAAAACATGTACCGTCTTACCGGACGGCCCCAAAGGTCCGAGACATCATGTTAAGCTGGGGGTTATTGCGCTGGCACAACGATCCGGTGCCTGTATCATCCCCCTGACCTTTTCCGCGCGCAAAAAAATATGCCTCACATCATGGGATCGCTTTACGCTGTTTTGGCCATTTTCCAGGGTCTGTCTGCTCTATGGCAGGCCGATGGTCATTCCGCCCAAAATCCCCATATCTGAATTGGAATCGTACAGACTTGAAGTCGAGAATGCACTCAAAGCGTTGGATCGAGAGGCGGATGAATATTTTCAATAAAAAATGGCCGGCCTGCGTCTTGTTGCCGTTCTCGGCTCTCTATCTTGCCATTACCGTTTTCAGGAACCTCCTGTATGATCATCGTATATTACCCATATGCAAATTACCGACAAAGGTTATTAGCGTCGGCAATCTGACCGTAGGTGGAACCGGCAAAACGCCGACGGTGGCCTTTTTGGCAAAGCATTATATAGATCAGGGCAAAAAGATCGCTATCCTGAGCCGGGGCTATGGACGAAAAAGCCGGGAACAACTATTGGTCTGCGATGGTAAAGATATACTCGAGTCCTGGCAAAAAACCGGAGATGAACCGTACATGCTCGCAAAACGACTGTGTGTGCCGGTTTTGGTCGATGCTGACCGCTGTCGGGGTGGCCAAACGCTGGTGCGTGATTTTAAGCCGGATATCATTCTACTTGACGATGCTTTTCAGCACCGGAAGCTCTACCGCGATGTAGATATCGTAACCTTTAATGGTCAGAATTGTTTTGGTAATGGTTATCTTCTGCCAGCAGGGCCATTGAGGGAGTCTAAACGGTCACTGAAAAGAGCCGATATTGTATGGATAAATTCCTCTATAAATCGGAATCAACAGCTGCCGGGTTCCCGGGAAAAAAGTATACGAGCTAGATATTCAGCGAAGAATCTGGTCAGCGATAGCCGTAAAATCCCCTGTAGGGGGTTGAGAGATCAAAACATTATCGCTGTTTCCGGCATAGCAAATCCGGAAAATTTCATTCGAACGTTGAAAGCGCTTGGAGCAAATATTTTAAAATCATTTCAGTTCAGAGACCACCACAACTACCGTTCTGAAGAAATCAGAACCATTGAATCCCAATCAAAGCGACTCGGTTTACACTGGATTGTAACAACAGAAAAAGACTGGTACAAGCTGACACCCTTTATGAATCAACAATTGTGGTACTATCTCAATATAGAGATAGAATTATTAAATCCGAAAGACCTCGATAATTATTGGTTGTTGAATATATGAACAAATCCGTAAACTGTTTCATTGCAATACAAAATTTGCTTGATATTTTTACAATTAATTGATAGAATAAGAAATATGGTATCATTGATCATTTTTAACTGGAGAATATAGTGCAAACTTTAGCAAAACCCATAATTCTTGTAGTAGATGATGACAAAAATATTGGTAAAATGATAGAGGCCAGCCTGCGAAAGGAAGGCAAATATGAAATCAGAACCGCCCTGAGCGGTGAGGCGTGCTTGAGCTCTCTTAAGGAAAGCATCCCCGATCTGGTTCTGCTCGATATACAAATGCCCGGAATCGATGGTTTGGAAACTTTGAAGCAAATCAAACAAATGGATTCGAGAATTCCGGTAATCATGATGACAGCTCATGGAACCATAGAACGGGCTGTCCAGTCGATGAAGTTGGGAGCATATGATTTTCTCACCAAACCTTTTCAACGCGATCGTCTTATCGTGACCGTAAACAACGCCTTGCTGAATAGTTCTCTCCGCAAAGAAGTGGATGAGTTGCGTTCCGAATTGAAAAACAAATATGCTTTTGAAAACATTATTGGTCAGTGCGGTGGCATGCAAGATGTTTTTAAAACTGTTGAAAAAGTGGTCGACAGCAATGTTACGGTTTTAATACAGGGTGAAAGCGGTACCGGCAAGGAACTGATCGCCAGAGCGATCCACCATCACTCCTCCAGCCGCAGCGCCAAGCCATTCGTTGCTGTCAATTGCAGCGCCCTTCCTGAATCGTTGCTTGAAAGCGAGCTCTTTGGTCATGAAAAAGGAGCCTTTACCGGTGCAACGACCAGACGTATCGGTAAATTCGAACAGGCCAACGGCGGCACAATTTTCCTGGATGAAATCGGCCTCATGAGTCCGGCAACACAGTCAAAACTCTTGAGGGTTTTACAGGAACGGGAATTTGAACGGGTTGGCGGTAATGAAATGGTCAAAGTTGATGTGCGGGTTATTTCAGCCACCAACAAGGATATAGAAGAGGCAATGAAAAACAGCGAGTTTCGTGAAGATCTCTATTACCGAATCTCCGTATTTCCGATAAAATTGCCTCCTCTGAGAGAGCGGAAAGAGGATATCCCGGCCCTGATTGCCCATTTTATCAAAAAGTATAATCTTCAGGAAAACAAAAAAATCGAAGGTGTTTCCGCCGACGGCCTGGAACTGATGATGGCCTATAACTGGCCGGGAAATGTCAGGGAGCTGGAAAACGCTATTGAAAGAGCGATTGTGCTCTCCAATGGCCCTGAAATTGTTGCCAATGACCTTCCCGCGGCTGTTCGCGCTCTCGGTGAAAAACGAATCTACGAATCGGACAAAACCCTGGCGGGATGGATAGAGAAACTGGAAGAACAAGCTTTGCGACAGGCTCTGCTGGAATGCGAAGGCAATATCTCAAAAACAGCCAAAACACTGGGTATCGGCAGAGCAACGATTTATCGAAAAGCCAAAAAATATGGCCTGCCCATGGTAAAAAACTAACCCCAGAAACTGTCTCATAATGAGACAGTGTTTCGCCGTAAAACAATTCTTATAGGTGAGGGTTGTTTCTCCCCTGTTTTTTAGTCAACAAAAACAAGTCTTTATATCAAATTTATTTTGCCTCGGTTTGGTATATGATTTGCTTGATTATGACGGTATCTTTTATTTCAGGCCCGTAGGTTATTCAAAGCAACGCGAAAACATAACAGCGAATCCGCACGAATTATCGAGCGGGAAAATGCAAAGCAGACTAAATAAAGTGTAGCCGGCATTATGAGCATATCAAACTTATCTGAACTTGTTCACAACATCTGTAGCGGAACCTATCATCAAACCGAATTGATGCAATTCATTCATCTGTCCCAGAAAATATCCCTAAGCTATCTCAAATTCCAGGAGCTTTTAGGAAAGCGTATTACCGGAGAACGCCTCGATACCGACGTGGAACTTGAAGACCTCGCTATCGATTGTATTGCTGAGCTTTTCAGTCGTGATGAAAACGACTGCTTTCCGCAGTTAAAACGTTATTATGAAACAAAATTTTCCGAAACGCCGGATCTTAATGATGCTGAAGTATTGGTTTTAACCCGGCGGTTAATTGTCCGAAAAACCAAACAAGAACTGGCCAGAATCTTCCGCGAAAGGGATCCTGAAGGCGCAAAAATCGTACGCAATATCAAGGTGGCTGTGCGGAATTCCGACACGCTGCGCCTGTTTAAAGATATGGGTAAAGAGTATGTTTTTTATACCAATGGATACAATATACCAATGGAAGATATTCAAATCACCCCTCAAATCGAAAAGTATATCCGACGTCAAAAACCTCCGATCCCCGAAGATTTGCTGAGTTCACGGTTTTTGGAGAACTATAATCCCAATGATTCGGTTTCAACCGCTATCCGAAAGCTTTTCAGGCATGTGCATGAACTGAGAGAATTTCAAAATTTCATCGCTCTGGATACTATTGTCAAACTGGTCCGGAGTATGAAATTCCAGACGTTCAAAGAGCGCATTCTTTCCGATGATAATGTTCCGACACCTCAGGATACGATAGAACTGAAAGAGATTGAAAATTATGTTCACGTGGTGATGAGAAAAGTAAACCAGAAAATTGATTCACAGTATCTCAGTAACGGTAAACTCAACCGCGACAAAGCGCGAATATATTCCAACGCGCTTTGCGATGTTTTGTACGACCTCATTCAAAAAAAAGATAGTTCCTCCTATTTTAGAAACCTCAGATATTATATGCCCCACCTGAGCCAACAAGATTATCGCACCAAAGAGCGCTCAATTTTTGAATACCTCGCCAAAGTAGCCAAACGGGAATTTCGCAAACACCTTAAAGAACTGTTGTAATTTTTTTCCGTAAATCAGACTGTTTGCTTGTATGTTACATAAAAGTAATTGAGTGTAACACTTTGTTACGCCAGGGTGGTCGAACAAAATGATTGAATCGAATTATGAACGAAATCAAGCAAACATGTCCGCAAAAAGCACATCTTGAAATGTACTCCCTTATCGGGCATGCTGATGGAAATTCTAAGCAACTCAAGGAACACTTGGCAAACTGCCCGGATTGTCGCAACAAAGCCCGCAAGTATCAACTCTTTTATCATATTCTGGCCCGCGAATTGAACAAGCCGATATCAAATCGCGTTCTGAGTTTTGCAAAATCATTGCATGCAAATCAGTCCCTGTTCAGCCTCTTTATTTGCGATCCTCAGGGTCTGAAAATGCTGGGACATGGTGATCCCTATCGCTTGCGCCTGCTCTTCACAGCACAGGGAGAAAAGGGTCGTTCCAAACTATTTGAATACAACCTCGCACAAACGCCCAGAGACAAAATTATTCTGCGATTTATCACCGATTTTGAACAAAAATCTAATCTGGTATATTTGTGGAATCCGACCCCTATTGAGTACAGCCGCGTATCGATAGATTTTCCGACAATTCAACGCGTATCTTTCAACAGCATAGGAGCTGCTCACATCCCTTATATTAGTGTGTCAGACTTGCACGAACAGATTATATATTTGCACAAGGGACCTGCCACAGAAACAGAAACCTCTTTTGAAAAAATATTAAAGGGGATCCTCTGGGAAACCTGATTTTATCTTGCAAAAAGGCCGGACAAGCACTCATCCGGCCCTTTTAGTCAAAAATAACTTGACAGAGCGATAAATTTTAAATAATTTTAAAATAATCATATTCTTGTCCGGTTTCTGAGCAGAGGGATAAAGAATAAGCTTTTATAAACGAATGGCCGGCAACGATTCCCTTTCAGGATTAAAATGAACAAAAAACACGTACTCCTCGTCGACGTTGATAGCAATAATTTGGATATGCTCTCAGACCATTTTTTTCGTTCAAATATCAACATCGACCAGGTCGCTTCAAACGCGCAAGCATTCGAAAAAATTGCGCACCACAGTTACGATGCTGTGTTGACTGAAATCGATGCACAAGGGGTCGATGGATATAAAATTCTATCAAGAGCACAAAAAGTGACCTGTACACCCAAACCGGCCGTTCTGTTCTTGACAAAAAAAAGCGATGTCTGGCACAAACAAAAAAGCTTGAAACTTGGGGCAAAAGATTATATCGTAAAACCCATTCACGCCAGAGAAATCGTGGCCCGCACCAAGATGATTCTCAGAAGGCTTGAAAAAACGCAGCAAAAATTCTCCGGCAATCTCGAAAACCTCAAGCTCGTGCAGCTCATCGAAACATTTGGAATTCAAAAAAAGTCCGGAACACTCTCGCTGTCACAAAACGGATCAAATGGCCGTATTCTTTTCAGCAATGGAGTGGTGATCTCAGCTCGCTTCCACAAATTAGCAGCCGAAGATGCAATTTATAAAATGATGTCCTGGCAACAGGGGCATTTCGCAATGGATTTTCATCCGGTTGAAGAACCCGATGAAATCAGAATAGGCAATTTAGGATTATTACTTCAGGGAGCAAAGATAATGGATGAACGTCAAAAACTTTTGCAACAACTTCCTCCTCTTGATGCAGTCCTTATGACAACGACAAATTTTCAAAAAATTGTCTCCAGTCAGGAAATGGAACCAGAGTTGGAGCATTTTGTCAATCTGTTTGACGGTCATAAAACACTGGAAAAAATACTCCAGAAAAGCGAGATGGATGAACTTAACTTGCTCAAACGGATCGTTAAACTATACGACCTTGGATTTCTGTACGTTTCAAAGGATTCATCTGTCGAACCAGAATCTGCTCCCGACACAGACACGATCGATACCGCTAAGGAAACGGGATCAAAAAACGAAATCCCTGAATACCCGGTTCTGGATTCTGAAAATTTTTCCGACATGAATAATGATCCGTTTTCAATCTTTCGCCAAACAGCTGAAGAAGATGAATGGCAAGTCGAAAATACCGAAAAAAAAGATTCCGGCATGGTTTATCCACCGGAAAAAGCACCTCATCCCGCGGACGAGCTGCTCAAAGTACCAGAACAACATGAGGAAGAGCCTCATCCCATTATCCAACCTGCCGAACCAAATAAAACCTCTGTTGTCCCAAAATCGGAAAATCATATTCTGATTCTGAGCAATCAACCTGACCTTTGTACCCGGTTTATAGAAACACTGGTACCGGTGTCGTATAAACCATCAGACACCAAAGACTCAAAACCATTTTCATATGGGGTAATCAATATAAAAAATAAATATTCCTTAAATCTTCTCGGATTACCCCTTGGCAAAGAATTTGACCCGGTTATCGAACGCTTGAAAGATTCTCTTATCGGTATATTATTACTCATAGATGAATCCAGGGCGAATTTCAATTATTTGAGATATCTTCTCAGAGCACTGGAAACAATAAACTCATTTCCCGTTCAGTTCGCTTTTATATCTCCCCCAGAGCCGACCAAAGAGCCAAACATCGATCGACTCTGCAAAAAACTAAACGTGGAAAATCACGAACAAGTAGATAGTATAGCCGCGCTTGAAAAAAATCAAACTAAAACGATTTTAAAATCGCTTCTGAAAACCTATGCAAAACGGCAGCAAAAACAATGACCATTACCAACCCCAAAATTACTATCGCATTTGCCGACAATATTACAAGCAAAATGCTCGAGACCCTGTTCAACAACGGCTTTGAAGTTTTAGTAATCGAAAAAAGCAATGTTATATCCTCCCTGCACGATATACAGCCGGATTTGATTGTTTTTGATCCATCATATTGTGGCATCGGTCTTATTAAAGAGATCAAGAAACATCCCCGCCTGCAGGCGGTTCCATTGATAGCCACGGCCAAAAAAGTCACACAAGAAAACAAAATCAGGATTATGTCGCTCAATATCGATGACTTTATCTCAAAACCATTTTATACAGAAGAATTGGTCGCCAGAATTGAGATGATATTATCAGAGAAATATGAACAGGCACACGAGTCGCTCCTCTCCAGCGACAATTGCAGCGGCAGTCTGAGAAATATGACTATATTTGATTTGGTACAACTGTTTGAAATCGGCGGCAACTGCGGTGTCATCCGTTTGGTGCAGGAACAATTAGAAGGAAAAATAACGGTCAATAAGGGAATCGTTGTAAATGCAGGATTATATGATTTCGACCCCCTGACCGCTTTGTATAAGCTTGTTCTTTGGTCAGAAGGGTCATTTGAGCTACATTTCACCAACACTGTGTTTCCGGCAAAAATTGAATACTCGTACAACCGACTGGTAAAAGAACATCCGAAAAGAGCAGGCCTCTGGA
>CAZSOP010000024.1:0-18072 GCA_964608385.1 uncultured Cytophagia bacterium | reverse complement strand
TGCTCTCAGGATTTGGCAGTCCTGAATCAGTTGACCCTACCATTAAGAATAAGAATGGAGAAGCTCTATGCGTTTTACATCTTTGCAACGCGCTGCGTTGTATCTTCTGAGCCGGCCTGTGCTGCTGAAGTGGGTGCGTCTGGTCATCGGCAGCGGGGTTTTGGTGGATTATTTTGTTGGTACTCTCTGGCGGAATGCCTGTTATGTCTATTCTTGTAGGTATCATAGCGACCTTGGTACTGACATTCAAAAAAAATTTAAAAATTTTCACGGAAAAAACGGAAAAAATTGTTTCTGCTTCGTCTCTTTAATAAAGGCCGAAATTTTCAGTTTCATTGCTTGAATCTACTACCGTAATTTTCAACATACTAAAAGGAGCATTCAAATATGCCACAACATGGCCGATACTGTTATTTCAGAGCAGTCAAAGTCCTGATAATTGTTTTACTGCCCTGTCTTTTGGGATTTTCGCCCCAACTGATTGAGGACATCAATATCGTTGCCATTCGTGCGATGCAATTGCACGAGGAGCAAGGACAGCCCGTGATTGTTGTTCGCTTAATTATCCGAAATTCGGCTCACAACCTCTTAAAGCTTCAAGATTGTGAGTTCAAACTTGCGATCGCACCAAATGATGCGAAAGAAATTCTCCTGGGAACTGCTCGGAACAAGGAGATTTTCTTGAAATCTCCTGACAGTTCACAGGAAAATGCGTTTGCTGATACAGAAGTCCCGATCACAATTTATGTGAAGCAAAGTATTCAGGAATTAGCTCAGACCTTGATGACGACAAAAGAAATTGCGTTGTTATTGGCAGAACCGGCCGCAACCGTGCAACTTCCGGTTCACCTCCAGGGACAATTCGATTTGGCAGTAAAAGCAACTCGTTCTTGGGGCACTCAGCCCGGGATCCGAATTGATTGGATTGTGAGGCCGCAGGTAGAAAAACAGATTCTGACGAAGCTCATCACGGCGATGACATCCGGAACCATGGCAGAGATGGATAGTGTTGATCCGAAAACAACATTGACGCAAACACCTGCGAAGACTCCTCAGCTCCCGTCGGATTCAGAACGGCAATCCTCTGCGTCAGTTCCATCTTCGTCTGGGCAATCGCCTCCTTCAGAAAGAACCGTCGTGTATTTTGCTTCAGGTTCAACCTCACTCGATCTGCCTGCCATGAGCACGTTACAAGAATGGGCCGAACAGTATCAGGGGCAATCACAAGAGTTCATTCTACACATTGAAGGCCACACGGACAGCAGTGGTTCGGCAACATTGAATCAGGAGATTTCGATCCAACGCGCCGGGGCGGTTTATGGATATCTCGCCCAAACTTCCAATCTGACCTGGAAATATGTGATTATAGAAGGGTTTGGACAAACCAGACTGGCAATGACCGGCGATAGCGAAGAAGCCAGGAGAAAAAATCGAAGAGTAGAGGTGTACGTGCAACAGGCCGAACAGGACTAAAAGTTTGATAGGAGGGGGTGATAGAGGTATTTGAAGCAGCGGGTCATAAGAATGATGGAATGTCTTGTCTCATGAAGCGCATGTTTCACAAGCATCTCGGTTGACCACAATACACCGAGGGTATTTTCTCAAAACGTGCAATACCCGGTGACTTGTTTCGCTCGACAACCGGGGGTTTTGAAACGTGTCTAGGTACGTATGGAATCTGTTCATCAAAAATAAGGAGGCTATGTATGAAGAAATGTATGCAGGTATGTATCGTGTTGGTATGTGTGTTTATGATGAGTGCTGTCAGTTACAGCGAAATGATTGAGTTGATTGACAATCTGAGTGTTGCGAAAATTGTGAGTATGGAAGTGCGCCCCCTTTTCATCCTGGCGGAGCAATCCTTCGCTGGATTAAGGGACGAGGGCGTTCCGGAAAACATCCTGACAAACCCGAATTTGCAGGGGTTGAAAGATCAGCAATTCGATGGTCGAGAGGCGTTTCGCAGTGCATTGGCGTCTGCGTTAGGCGCGGAGGCGTTAGAGCAAACGTTTGGAGAACGCGATCTCACCACCTTATTCTTTAGACATGCCAAACAGCGGCCGTCGTCACGAACCAGTCATTATCTGGACATCATTGCCGAGGTACTGAATACTAACGATCGTGACTTGAAGCTGATTGATGGCAACTTTGAGTTCTTTATCCATGATATAGAAGCCGTCAATGAACTTATCAGCATTGGCACCGACACGGTGTATCAAGAACAGGAAATGTATCTGCCGTCAAATCCTGAGAGTGAGGCGGGGAAAGCGACACTTGTCAAATTTTCGATTGACCTCGGCAGCGACCAGAGCACTGTGTTTGATACCCTGGCCCACCTCCTCAATTTTAGCGGAAGAAGACCGGCCGAAGAATTGTATATGTATATTGAGGGCACGTTTGATCTCGGGATCAAATCGAAAAAGGGGTGGACGTATGGCGAAGCGGTCAAAGTAAGGTGGATGTTCTGCCCCACGGTTCAGGACAGCCTTCCTCTTTCAGAATGTTATCCTGAATAAGGTCACAGGGACGCCGCGTAAGTCGCGGCGTCCCTGTCTGTTTGACGAAATATTATGGACTCTCCTGAAAGGCTCCTGTAGTGATGGCAAAAACAGAAGATTTACACATCAGTCCAGACATTGATGTGGAGAAACGCTCTCTTGGACCCGGGAAATTTTTATATCATATCGGCGATCGCTTTTTTATTAACGATCGGTCACCTGACGGGAATCTGAACTGGAAGGAAATCCCTACCGGAGAAAAAGTTTTCCTCGGTCAGGAGGCTCTCTATTTCCCCCCCCAAATATTTTTTGGAAATGACCGTATTACCCTGGAAGCTTATGATCTGTTTCTCTCGAAAGGCTCGAAGACCTTATGCGATCATGTGTACTTCAGGGCTGAACCGGGTACGCTTACCGGTATTATGGGGCCTTCAGGGGCCGGCAAAACCGTATTATTGAACCTGTTGAGCGGGGCAGTCTCTTCCAAAGAGAATCGAGGAAAGGTTGTGATTAATGAGACCTATGACGTGCATCGGGATCGTCCGCTCCTGGGACGAACGATCGGGTATGTGCCCCAGGATGATACACTGATTCCGCATCTCACTGTCTGGCAATCTCTGGATTATTGTTTTCGTTTGCGCTACGCCGGGGTAGACGCTGGGCTCAAAGAATATATTATTCGGGATGCCTGCCGGAAGTCTGGTTTTTCTGATGAAAGGTTGGGCAAACTTTTACCAACCAGAATAGGGTCTCCTGATGACAAAACCCTGAGTGGAGGCGAACGAAAACGAGTCAACATTGCCCACGAATTGATTCGCAATCCCTTATTGTTATTCCTGGATGAACCGACCTCTGGCCTGTCTTCGGTGGATGCCGATAATGTGATCAAATCGTTACACGATCTCTGTGAAAAAACTCATATTACTGTTATTCTGACCATTCACCAGCCCAGTCGCGAGTCTTTTAAGAAGCTCAATAGACTGCTTGTTGTCAACCAGGGCGGCACGATGGCGTATTTTGGCGCGGCGCAGGATGCCATCGCCTATTTTGACGACAAAACCGCCCCGTTGGGGTTGTACTATCACGAACATGATAATCCAGCCGAATTTATTCTGACTGCTTTAGAACATTGGACAGCGCATTTAAAAGCACGTGACGACAAGAATCCCTCTGAAAAAATTATTTATGACGCCTATAGAACTGATTCACATTATTTTCCGTATACGCTCTCTAAACAAGTGCTGACAAAGCTTGAAAAAGAAAATTTTTCTAAAAAAATTATTGGAAAATTAGATAATCTTCTTAAAGGCGGTCAATTTCCAGACAAACCGTTTTTCTGGCGCAGAGAATTTTTGACAGCTTTGCGCGAGAAGGTTGGGTCATGTTTAACTCCTGAAATTGAAACGTCTATTATCAAACAAACGCACCAATCCGGCAGTCTCGAAGAATTAGAACCACGTACATTTAAGGAAGTTCGGAAGATTCCACCGTTAAGCGCATCATGGTGGCAGCAGTTTCGGGTGTTGCTCGGTCGGAACCATACGGTAGCCCGAACAGATATGGGAAATAGGTGCTTTCAGGTTCTCCAACCCATTGTTATTGCCGCTTTTATGCTGATTGCTTTTTCCTGGTATAATCAGGATTATTACAATGAAAACACCTTTGCCCGGGTCGGCTATTATTTTACGCAGCAACTACAGCGTACGCGACAGATCAATATCAGCCAGGATTTGCCACAAGCCAAGCAATGGGCGCATGCCCACAAAGAACTGTTAAGCGAGGGCGCTGTCAACCGTCAGGCGGCCGTGTTCTTTCTGTTGATCGCGTCCTGCATCTGGTTTGGCGTGATCAATTCCTGTCGGGAAATTGTAGACGAACGCACCGTGTTGAGACGTGAAGTCAAGAGTGTTGTACGCGTCTTTCCCTATCTTCTGGCGAAAATCGTCTTTCTGGGCTGGATCTGTTTGCAGCAGACAGGGTTATTGCTGATCGTAATTTTCTTGCCCAATCTTTTGCTGCACTGGCAACTAAATCTGATAGAATCATCGGTCGCGCTCAAAAATTTTCTGCGCAGCATTCAATTGATTCCGGAGGTAAATCTTGAATATTTAGCCGTGCTCTTTGCCCTGTTGGCGATCACGGCCGTCCTGGCGTCATGGCTGGGCCTATTTATCTCAGCTCTGGCCCCTACTCAAAAGACTGCTTTAACCGTCGTGCCGCTGGTGATTATCCCGCAACTGTTATTTGGAGGGCTCGTCCGACCCGTCAAAGATATGGATACTACCGAAAAATTCATGTTGACCTCCCAGGCATTTGTTCGGCTGCGTCAGGAGTTGCCTCAAGCTGTGCTTGAACGATTGCAGTCGCTTGAAGAGCAACCCTTTATCGAACAGAAACAATTCATTGCCGAGGCTCGATCACTTATTGGCGATCAAGCCATTGCTGAATATAAACACCTTTTGGTCGAACAGGCTGCGATCCCTTCTTTACGTGAGCGACTCTCAGCTTTCCCGCTCCACCTGCACGATATTATACTGCAAAAGTGGGCCTTTAAGCTGTTTTTATTATATCATTCACTGGGCGGCCCTACAGTATTGCAAAAAGAATTAGATTTTGAACGCTATCACGAATATGAATACCTGCAATTCAAAGCCGTGTATCTGGTTGAGATGTTTTTCGATCTGCCGCCATCTGGTGATCCCCCCCCAAAAATACACATCTTGTGGCGCACCATCATTATGCTCATCATAACCCATGCAATACTGTTGCTAATGCCGACCTATATATGGTTACGCCAAACATTGCGTAAGTAATCAAGAACAGGAGAGCCTTATGGAGAAAATCAAAAGGGTCGTTCCTGAACCGGCCCATTTCACCCAGAAGGAATATGAAAAATTTAAAGAGGACTACCCCGATGTTGGAGAAATTTTAGACAATTCAGAGCCTCACACAATAGAAGGGCAAGAGCCTCTTTTGATTGTCAAAAAAGACGGTGAGGACGTGTATGTCTATTTTTTATTGCTTTCAAAAGAAAACCAGAACAAATTAGGGAAAAAAGCACTTCGGGAATTGTATAAGCGTCTTATGCGGGACAAACCGAGAAAAAATCAGTCAGCCTCTGTCCGTTTTACGAGTGAAGAATACGAGGAATTTTTAGGAGAGTATGGGATAAGCGTAAAAAATATCCTAAAAACGATCCATAACGAGGATGGTGGCAAGATTTTGATCAACTTGGATCAACTTTCAGATGAACAAAAAGAAAACCTGGGAAAGGCATACCATGAATTGCAAAAACATCTCCGTAAGCAGAATACACCATGGGGACATATTTTGAGTTCTATTGGGATAATAGGCATTATTGCAGTTATTGGGATTCTTTGGAAAATCGGACGAATTGAAGACATCTTGGGGACGACCCCAACCTCAACACCGACTCCAACAGCAATAGTCACTCCTGCCGCTGCACCGACCACCACGCCCAGGCCCACGTACACGTACACGCCGCGCCCTCAGCCGACCGCCAGACCGACCGTTGCTGCGACGATTCGGCCGACGGTGCCGTCGCGGCCGGTTCTGACAACGGCGCCAGCCACGGAAGTATCTATTGAGAAAGTGGCGTTACAAGACGAACGTAAGGCGTTTATTCCGGCCATAGACGGCATGCATGTCGTGAAACCCGGCGAACGAGCCACACTGGATGTTCAACTGAATGTGCCGGCTCAGGACACGATCAAGTTTGAATATAGCGCGGCATTCGGCACGATTGAGGCCGATTCCGCATATATTGCTCCGGTGAAACCCGGAGGAAAAGACCTGCTTACGGTCAAAGTTGTCAATAAAGAGACCGGAAAACTTCTGGCTCAACGCGTGGTAAAAATACAAATCATGTCAACCCAATAAAAACAAGGAGGAATGAGCATGAAAAGAATATCTGAAAGTCTGCTAGTTTTGGTCGTGTCTGTTGTCGTTTTGATGGGGTTTTGGGGGCTTCGCGCCGAGGCTCAGCTTGCAGTCACACTTGAGACTGACCCTGATATTCAGGTTATTACACTTGATGCCGCTCCGCAAGAAATTCTGATTATCGCCCGCTCCACGCAAGAACAGGTCGAATTTACCTGGCAGCTTGATGGCCCCGGACAACTGCAAGGGGACTTGACCTCACCCGGGATTGTATATATCCCCCCGGATGCGATCGAGGAACCGGCAACTCAGGTAGAGATATCTGTGAAGGTCACTGATGAAACCGGAGCAGAAAAAGTTGAAAAAGTCATTTTTACCCTGATGCTTCCGACGCCGACGCCGACGCCAATTCCACCGACGCCGACGCCGACGCCGAAGCCGGTTCAAATTCGTCACATCATGTTAAAAGATGCGCAGGAGACGATTATGAACCCGATGTATAAAATCGGCAGAGGGAAAACCCTGAGCCTTGAAGTTGATGTATCACATCCTGAAGATCGCAGCATTGAGGTGAAATGTACAGCTATTCGCGGGACAGTTGACTATTATAAAGGCAAGATCATTTATACGGCCCCGAACAAATTGGGGGCGGTTGATATGATCACCGTGAAAGCCGTGGATAGCGAAAGTGGAACCGCGGTCATTCAAAAAGTCATTAAAGTGGAGATTGTGGAATAACAAGGAGTGGCGAAACTGAAGAAGTTTCGCCCTGCATCTATGAAATTTACGCTAGAGGAGAGCATGTTATGAAAAAATCGCCCTTTGTTTTCAGTCTGATCATGGTGGGCTTGTGTGGGTTCTGCCTGACCGCAAGTGGCAGCCCGGTTGCATTAATTGATCAATTAGGCGTGGCAAAAATTGTGAGCATGGAGGTCAGGCCGCTGTTTGTGCTCACGGATCAGTCCTTTGCGTGGCTGAAAGCCGCTAATGTGCCGGAAGATGTGTTGTCCAACCCGGCGCTGTTGGCGTTGCAAGATCAGCCTTATTACGGGCGCGACGTGTTTAGCAACGTCTTAGAACAGGCCGTAGGCCGGGACGCCTTACAGCAAACCATTAAGAAGAGGCGCGTCGAGACGCTAATCTTGCGCTATGCCAGACAGCGCCCGTCTGCGGCCGCGCCGCCGTTGTTGGACATTTTGGTCGAAATGAGCAATCAAAATGATCGCGACCTCAAAATAGCTTCGGCCAGTTTTGAGTTTTTTATTCATGATCCGGAAGCTCCGGGCGAACTGATCAGCATCGGCGTGGATCACAGCTATCAAGACCAGGAAATTGATTTGCCGGCCAAACCGGCCGAGCAGCCCGCCATTCCGACGCTTGTCCGTTTTTCAGTGGGAATGGGAGCAGATTGTGCCGCTGCCTTTGATCCGCTGACTCATCTGGTCAATTTTGCCGGAATCCCCTCGGATGATGATTATCTGTTCGTGCGCGGCAAATTTGACCTGGGGATCAAATCGTCAAAAGGGTGGAGCTATGGTCAGTCCGTGCAAGTGGAATGGATGTTCTGTCCTGACGTTCAGAATCAACTGCCCCTGGAGGAATGTTTTCATGAACTCCCGGAGCCGATTGTGCTGCCAACGCCCATGCCAACTCCCACGCCGCCGGAAACGGGCTATGATGAATACGGGAACCCGAAAAGCCGGGCCCATGAGTTGGGCTGGGGCGATAATGAACGCTTGCAAAAAGAAAAGATTCTGCTTTATGCAGTGTATAACGGGCAAGATGATCCTGAAGGTTTTGCCTGGCGTCATGCAAAGGATTCTGTGGCCACGCGACAGATCCGGATGGATATTCTCAAGCCGTCTTCACGAGGAAATTGTTCTTTGCTGACTCCGGAGTTGCTCTCGCAATATACGCAACTGTGGTTTGTCTCCGATAAGAAACGCTGTCTGACAACAGCCCAGATAGAGATGATTGCCGATTTTGTGCAACAGGGCAGCGGGTTATTGATCTGGGCCGATAATGAGCCCTATTACGCCGATGCCAATGCCCTGGCTGAAAAATTGATCGGAACGCAATTTTCAGGAGACAAGAAGGGCAATAAGGTGCTGTCTTCCAGTACTACGCTGAAGCCTGGCTCTTTTATTGATCATCCCTTGACACAGGGGGTCAATAAACTCTACGAAGGGATTACGATCAGCACAATCAGGTCGGCGCCATTTTTGACATTGCTCGCCCAAAGCCATGACGGCCAGATGTGCATGGCCTGTTTTGAGAAGGACAAGCAGCGGATTGTGCTCGATACGGGGTTTACAAAATTAATTGGAGACAATTTTTACAATACCGCGGGTACGGCCCGATATTTCCGCAATATCGCCTTCTGGCTTTCCGCTGCCAGTCGTGAGTTTGACTACCAATTACTGACCACCGGCCGCGAAGGGCTGGCGACCATCAAAGCAGGAGAAGAATCCGAACACTACCGCTTTGATCTCGCTGAACCGGCAAAGGTGACATTTGATCTCTATCTGATGGGAAAAGGGTCAGTGCGATTTTCAGTCAAAAATCCAGCGGGCGAGCTTGTACACAACGCGGTCTATAACCAACCTGAAACGCAGGTGGCGCTTCAGGCCGAGGCGATCGGCGAATGGGAGTGCTGGCTCAACGGAGTCTCGACTCCAGAGAATGAGTTGCAATATGTGCTCTCACTCAAAATGAAAAAGGAACAGTAAACGCTGCCGACAATGAATGTCGTCCGGTTGGGGTGAAAATACCACATTCGCGTTCCCACGCTTTGATGAGGACCGAGTAAAACCGGCGTGCTTTGACACGCCGGTTTTACTCGGCAGGAGCCGCCATCGGTCTTTCAGCCTGTTTGACTTTGAGGCATGACGGCTGTTCGGGTCAAAATGGCATCAATTGCCAGACAGCATCGGATGGAAGGATGCGGTCACGTTTCAGGGCCTCAAGTAAATCTTTATCACGGGCATTATACGGCCCGATAAATACGTGGTATTGAGCCGCTACCCGACCTCTTGCCGAACTAATAATCTGAGCAGACAGCGCATATTTTCCTCGTTTGCTCAAAATGTTTTCTGCAACTTCTTTCGCCGTGGCATAGCGCGCATAGCTGCCGACCAGCATACCCCATGATTGCTTGCGCGGAGCGTCAACTCGGATTGTCCCTGTATCCGCCTCTTTTTGCCCGGGCGTCGCCGTCGGCGGATGGGGGCTGTGCTCCGGAACCGGAGGAGAAGTTAGAACGGACGGCGTGGCAGAGACCGGGGGCTGTTTCGGGATTTCCTGGAGAAACATCGGAAAATTGGTCGCTTCAGAGATGCGCTGCTGTTCCTGTTCGGCCTCAGTCAGTGAGGTAAACCCGCCGAAACAAATCAAATATTCCACCGCCTTGGGGCGGCTTCTTTGCAGAAAATACGGCATCGGCAGTTGTTTGAAGGATTTTTGGATCGCTGCCAAACGAATCCGGGCCTCTTCTCGGGTGTGATACACTTTATCGAAACAGATGACATGCTCCCCGGTTACTTCAAGTTGTGGTGTGGGGGCAGCAGGTTGCGGAGTCGGAACCGAAGTCGGCAAAGCGGTCGGCGTGAGCGGGGGAGGAGTCACGGTCGGCGTGGCTGTCGAAACCGGCGCAGGGCTTGCAGCAAGCCGGGGCTGTCCGGTAAGTTGAGTCATTTTGGCAAGATAGTCAGCGGTCTTCGGAAAATCGGCGGTCAACGTTTCGTTCGGCGCCAGCCCTTCAGCATCATACACTGTGCCGTCCGGCGTTTGCAAAAACGCGGTTGACAACAGCAGCGCGGACCCGTCGGACAGTTCGATCACATCCTGCATGACGCCTTTGCCATACGTGGGTTTGCCAATCGCCTGCGCCTGCTGATTTTGGGTTAAGGCGGCGATAAAGACTTCGGCCGCGCTGGCCGTGCGTTCATCCTGCCAGATGAAGACCTGCATCCCCGGATTGAAACGAGGATTTGAGCTGTTATACGCTTTTGCCGCCCCTGTACGAGGTTTGAGCGTAACAATCGGCTCGTTGGTGTCCAGAAAAAACATAGTCGCGTCAATCGCACTGTAGAGATCACCGCCCGGATTCCCACGCAGATCGAGCACCAAAAAAGGAACGTCTTGCAATACGGCCAACGCGCTGCGTAACTCGCGCTGGGTACTGGGTTTGAAAGAAGAAATCTTTAGAATCGGAACAGCATGCTCGCGATTGATCCGCACCGTTTCCGAGCGCAGCATCTGCCGCGTAACCCGGAACGTGTGCTGCTTGCCGCCGCGTTCGATTGTCAGGTCAACCGTTGTGCCCTCAGCGCCTTTGACCAGCGTGGCAATCGCCATCATCGTTTTTCCCGCAATGTCCTCGCCGTCAACCGCCCGCAACACATCACCATAGCGCAGCCCGGCGGCTTCCGCCGGACTATCGGCATGAGGAATGCACACAAACCGCCCGTCCGGCGCGGCCTCCAACCCCATACCGATCCCGATGTATGAACTCTTTTGCAACGCTTTGAAAGCGGCGTATTCATCTGGCGTGAGATAGGAAGAAAAGCGGTCGAGGGTTTCCAGATAGGCTTTCAGGCTTGCTCGCAGCATTTCTTGCTGAGTGATGTCTGGATCAATCGTCAGCGCACGACTTTGAATCTTATCTAACGCTTCCAGATAAAAGGCCGGAACTGAGGGTTGGGCAAATGTTGGCAATACAATACTGCAATATACACAACACAGTGCAATAAGTCGCGTAATGCACATAAACGTGAAAGAACCCCAGGCATGAAGGACAAGCAGGGATCATGTCTCCTTGGTTCCTGTTATTCTTCATCCTTGTCGTTCTTGATTCCTGTTGATTCTTCATGCCTGTCGTTTTGACGCGGACAGGCTTGTTGCAAGAAAAAGTCCATGCTGTTGATAATGCCGATTTCAGCCTGATAAACCTGGCTGGTTGGGAAACGAGCGGTTTGGTGCTGGAGATATTTTCCGCCCCAATCCGCAAATTCCACTTCCGAGTAACAATGCCGGCGACCCGGGATGCACCACCAATCAGTGTTATCAATCCCTTCTTTGTCAGGATGATAGCGATAGCCAAAACGTTTTTCAAGACGCAATACAGTGGTATTGGCGTCTGTCTGTTCGACAGCGCCCTCATAAAGCAGCGCCCAATCACCGGAAATATCGGAACATTCAAATTTTTCGACTGCAAATGCGCGTTTGCCAACCTGCAGCGGATATTGGCGAGGATCGAGCTGTACCGGCGACGCCGGCGTAAGTCGGTTCGGCTCCAGTGCTTCGGAAGAAGATGACGGCGATGAGGCGATCTGGAGAAGGTAGTCGAAGGAATCAGGCGGTGTTGGGGGAATCTCAGAGGGCCGTTGGGTATTCACAAACAGATGCGCCGCGCATCCCGCTGCACAACCTTCTCCCAACAAGGCGAGCATCGTGGCTTGATCAAAAACTTCCGCGTTTACGTCAAGCCGATGAGTTTGTCGAAATTGCCGCAGCGCAGCCTGCATCCGCGGCGTCAGACGCCCATCAGGCGGCCCCGGATTATATTCGGCTGCCATGAGCAGTTTCTGCATCCCCTGGATTGCAACGGTCTCCCAATTTTCACCGTGCAGGATCACTGGCGCGATATCGTGATCGGTTGGGCTTGAGGTTGCCTGGATCAAGATACGGGGTTCACAGCCTTGATAGCACCAGGCGTCTAAAATGGCGAAGGCAGTCTGAGACGTCAGCAGGGCATCAGCCGGAAGTTCATACTGTTGTTGAAATTGGGCAATCGCCTCCCGGGTCGTCTCATCCAGCGTATCATTCACCACGACCCTATACCCCAGTTCCCGTAAAGCGTGCTGAAGCAGACGAATCAGGCCGGTCAATGCCCATGTTTTTCTTGTCTCGGTCGGAGGTTTTACCGGAGGCGTTTCAGCGCGTTGCGGGTCGGGCAATTGCTGCAATTGTTCCCGGGTCGGCGCGTCAAAAACGCCGGTCATTTCTAACCCCTCGGCTTGCTGAAAAGCCCTGAGACCGCTGGACAATTGTCTCAAATCGCTGTGCTGAAAGTTTCCGGGCTGAAACCCCGCATGTTCCAGGCGTCTGTAGATAGATTGTAACTCCTCCTGAGACATCCCCTGCATACTGTGTTCAAGCTTCCAATAGTGGCTACGTTGGGAGATCGAATGGCTGCACGAAGGTGTCAAGAGAACCAGAAGCACAATCCAGTAAAAATAGAAGTCTTTATTGGGAAATCGTAATGTCACGTGTTTCTTTCCATGAAAAAGCAAGGTGTGTACCCCTGACAGGCGTTGTTCCCCATCAGGGGTCAAAACTTTAATGGTTAGTGCGATAAATCAATCGTCATTTCAAGCAGGAGATCTATTTCCTGATCCAAACTCTTAATTTCGCGGTTGCGTTGTTCTACCGTCAGCGTTGTATCGCGTTGCAGGTTTACGACCTTTTGCTGCAAGCGTTGAATTTCTGCTTCAATCTGTTGTCGTTGGTTTTCTTTCGCCTGAGTTTTGGTTTCAATTTGCCGGATGTGTTGCATCTGTTCGGCCAGTTCCGAATCCAGACGGTCCAATTCCTGACGCTGGCGTTCGCGTTCCCGCAACAGGGCCGCCCGGTCTTTTTCTAATTCAGACGTTTCTTGTTCCAACTCTCGGTTTTCTTGTTCCAGATTGTCAAGTGTTTCCTGGCCTTCCGTCATGACTCGCTCGTGTTCGCGTTTGTCGCGCCCATATTCTGCTACCGTACACCCTGCCAGACTGATAGTCAGCAGCATACACAGCACTATTCGTGTAAATCTCATGCGTATTCCTCCTTTGAAAATGTACCGCGAAATTCCAGTTTCGCGGGCGCGAAGCTGGAGCTTCGCGGTACATCTCTCACTGTTTTTCATCGTACCGGGTGAGCCTACGCTCATGTTAACTCTTCTGACATTACAGCGTCATAATCCGATCGCTCAGACTCGCCAATGCTGTTGTTTCCGTTTCCAGGTCCGCCACCGTCTGTTCCAATTCCTCGATTTCCTTGTCTAAGCTGGCGAGTTGAGCTTGCGATTGCTCTTCTTCCCGCTTATACACCTCGCGCTGAATCGCAATTTCATCACGCGCGCGCTGGAGTTTTTTCTGGGATTGCGCCAGATGAGTCTGCACCTCTTTTTGTTTGTCGGCAAGCTCGGTTCGTTTTAGCTGCCCTTGCTGTTTAGCCCGTTCTAAACGAGCAATCTCGACCCGCAGCGACTGTATCTGGGTACTCAGGTACGTATTATATTGTCTGGTGTTGCGATTAATCTGTTCAGCCTGGGCAATGCAAGCGTTCAGATATGCTTCTTCAGACTCGAATTCCGCTCGCTTATTGGCCACATGATTGCCATAGGCGGCCCCGCCGATAATTCCAATGCCGGCTCCGATTAGCGCCCCTTTCTTGGCGCCTTCTTCCCCATCAACAGCATAACCGACAGCAGCGCCGACAATAGCGCCCAACAAACCACCTTCAGCCGCGCTCTTGGCAGTCGTCTTGCCTTTTTCGTTCGAACTCGTCCCGTTCATTGTGCCCGCACAGCCCGCGCATAAGGCCATAATCACCAGAATGCTCGTCACGTGTTTCAACATCATTTTCCTCCTCTCTCAAACAGAGCGCAAACCCGCGCGTATGCTGTCTTCGCAAAGGCCGCTTTGCGCTCCCGGTTTGTTGTGTAGGGTAATCACTTAAAAACTTCGGAAATCCGCTTTCCATTGTTCGACATCCGATCTGCGGGTGTCAAGATACTGGTCAACATGCCTCTTGACCAGCCGACTCATTTGAATTTGTACATCACCTGACCCTTTTCGTTTAAGAAGTTTCTGATAATTGTCAAATTCGACATCTATCGTCTTGTTTTCGCTTTCGGCTAACTGCTCAAAAGCAAGACTATAGCGGTTAACTGCATCGTCAATATTGGTATTGACCTCGCGAATACGCGCATTGGCTTGTTCGATGATTCGTGATTTGCCCAACTTTTTCGCTTTTTGCAACGCGCTCCGAAGATGGGGGAGCGTCTGCAAATCGTTATGGATGAGCATGGCTGTCTCAACCGCAATCTTGATCCAGGCCGACGCGGATTCGTGCTGGGCGCTTTTGACGGTTGATTCGATATTTTTAAACGACGCGTTCAATAAGCCCAGTTGATCCAACACGGTCGGCGGAACGTCTGGCAGCGCATTCAATTCTTCCACTAATTGCGCTAAACTCTCTAAGGCTTCGTTGAGCTGCACGTCGGTGCGGCTGGTCAGCGATGTCAGGGCGATGACCGGACGCACCGGGGCTTTCCGGGTCGTCTCCACATACTCATCCCAGGCCGCGGCCAGCTTGTCAGATGTCCCGTGGCTGGCGTAAATCGGCGATGAAATCACCAGACGCAGCCCTAAGGTCGGCTGCCGGCCGGGTTGCAGATTGCGATAAAACGGGATTTCATTGCGCAACGACGAACGAATCTTGCGTTCTGAGGTCAGATAATTGCCCCCACGCGCTACAAAGCCGCCAAAGCGTCCCTGGTAATATTCAACCTGGTAAAAAGAGGCGGTCATTTCCGTGACATTCCCCAGCATATCGTGCAAACCTAACGGATTGGGCTGGCGCAGCCCGATATCTTTCAGTTTATCATGCGACGACGAGGGGCCCGAAAACCATTCATGTTTGTTTAACGGCTTTGCATAGGGATGCTTTTTGTCAAACACCACCGGCTCGACCGCATTGCCGCCCCGCGCCGCAAATTCCCATTCGATCTCAGTCGGCAGTCTGACATACCCAACCGTGTCTTCATGCTGCGGGAGTTGCCCTTTGGCGTTCTCAAAAAGCCACAAATTGTATGTATTGATAAATTCTTGCGCCTCAAGCCAGGAAATATTCGTGATCGGCTGCTGGCTGCCGCTCGCGGTTCCCGGTTTCATCAGCGCGTAATACTGCGCCTCGGTCACTTCATATTTGCCCAGATAATAGACCCAATCCGCTTCCCCGTGCGGATTTTTTTCCACGAATGAGCCGCCGAGCGCCACATTGGTCGGAAATTCCTTAAACCCGCCGCCGGAGCGGTCGCCGACTTTAAATTCTCTGAGGGCAAACGGTTTGTCCCCTTCCCCGATAAACACGCGCCGGAACACCATGCTCGCGCCGTCCGGCATCGGCAGAACCAGATCGCCGTCGGCCGGCTGCGGATTGTAAATGTCTGCCAGACTTGCAGTCGTTCCCAGACAGAACGAACACCAGAAGAGCAGCAACACCCACCAATATTTTCTCATGATTGCCTCCTCTGTGAATCAGGAGCGCAAAATAGCGTTTGCCGAAAGAGCCAGTTTACAGAGGCTACTTTACGCTCCTCACTTTCATCTCGTTGATCCAAAGAATGCTGAGAGTACCCGCGTTTTTTTATTCGCCGTACACAATCATCGTCATTTCCGAATACGCGCCGAATAAAATGGTTTTCAGCGCCGTATCAACATGATGTACGCGGGTAATGCCGCCATTGCGCATGGCGGTCGTCAGGCTGCAATCTCCCAGACCGATGACCCAAATATACTGATAACATGATGAGGTCCCGACCCGTGACTGAACCTCGCCATTATGATTTGCGCTTAACGCAATCATCGGAGTGCGCATGTCGGCAAAACATCCGTTGAGAGTCAGCAGCACGACCACAAAGAGCACCAGGTAAAGCATCGTCGTTCGTTTTTTCATAAGCCTTTCCTCCTTGTAAATTTCAGTTATTTCTGTTAGCTCTATTCGTTATTCATCGCGCAGGGCTTCGGCCGCTTCGATCCGGTTGACGCGCACCGCCGCCACTAAGGCGGCGCATCCGGAAACAAGCATTGTGCCGGCCAGGGCGATTGTCAGATACGACGCCGGAATCCAGCATAAATTCTGGCTGGTTTTCAGTAAGCTCAACGAAAATCCGAGCAGTTTCTCCACGTGTGACGTAAACAGTTGATTGATCAACCACGAAAACACTTGAAATACGGCAACTGAGGTGATAAACCCTCCCACGCCGATCAGTATGCCCTGGTAAATCGGAAAACGAAACAGCGACGGACCGGAGAGGCCGATCAGGCGCAGAACGCCGAGTTCGCGTTTTTTGCGTTCAACCGAGGCATACAGGCTGGCGACCAGAGCTGCTATTGTGCCTGAAATGCCCACCATCGCAATGAGCCAGAACGTAATATCCACATATTTAGCGCGTTGCACCACCTCCTCAATTTCTCGGGCCGCCGAATGAACGCTCAGCCCCTGCTCTTCAAAAAAGCGGCGTAAGCCCTCTACCGCATAAATACTGTCGGCGTACAGCCGGAAACTGGCGTAACCACGACGCGCTAACACGAATTCCTGCTGCTGCGCATCATAGCTCAGGTCGCGGTCCGCGTATAATTTCACGATGCCGGCCAGTTCCGCCGGAATGAAGGCCGCCTTGTCAAGCGGGGAATGCTGAGGAACAGGCGCGACCGGAAAGGTCAGCGCGTTTTCTTCATCTTTCGCGATTGTTAACGATAACGATTCTGAAGCATCGCCCCCCCTGTCAGCCGGCAGCATGATTTTGAGCATGTCAGCGGTTGCGGCCTGCGACGCGCCCCATTCCGGGACCACGTCGAGGCCGATTTTTTCGGCGTCTTCCGCATCCACAGAAAGGGCGTACAACATGATCTTCTCGGATTCGGTCTGCCCCTGCCCGCTTAACTGCGCCGGAACCGGTTCAATATAGGGCAGCAGGACCGCTTCTTTTCCACGCAGTTTGCTGCGCACATTTTTGATGCTCTGCTGCCCGACCGGTTTTTTGGCGGTCGAAACCAGATAGATGCCCATTTCCGGCGCAACCTGAAACCCGACTTTGGCCTGCAATTGCGTTGTATCCGGTTCTTCAAATTGGGTGAAACCGGTACCGACGGCCAGGCTGCGCTTCGTAATTTCATCTAGCCTTTGGGGAGTCACAACCACCAGTCCGTTATATTGCGGGTAGGCAGTCGGCAATTCCCCAGGCCACTCGTATTCCGGCACCGCGCGGCCGTCTTTGAAGCGTTCCACAGCTTCCAGAATATCGAGCTGTACATAGATCAGTTCTCGGCTGCTGGCGCGTAACGGCAGAATTCCCCCCACTTTGAGTTCCAATGAACCATATTCATATTTGCCATTGATGACGCGACTGGCCGTCGCAAGCAGCGTATCGCCGGCATTCGCCTGCAGCGCTTCAGCCGCAAACTGGGTGAGCACGCATTCGCCTGCCCCGGGAATCACCGCGCCGTTTTCGATCAGCAGCGGATCGCCCTGCGCGGTCGGAATCATTTCCAACTCTTGCTTTTCTTTCCGGTCTTTGACCCGCGCGATGATGGTTGCTGAAAGTTGGCGGGTGTTTGGAATCACAAACGCCACCTCCTCCCGACGGCTGATCTGCTCAAACCAGGCTTGCGAATAGGAACGGCTGCTCAAAGGCCGAATTTCTCGTTTCAGCGGGTCCTGAATCAGCGAGGTGAGATAAATATTGACCAGCCCATATTTTAAGCCGAACAGAATCAATAACGGTGAAAGCACGGCCGCGATCGCCGCAATCAGGCATAAGGTCAAAATCCATTCATGCCGCAGATCGGCCCAGGAAAGCCAAATTACACTGTCTTTGGCCTTCAGCGTTTTTACAACCTCTGTT
>CAZSOP010000023.1:0-18213 GCA_964608385.1 uncultured Cytophagia bacterium | reverse complement strand
GTATTGGCAAATGCCATTCATTTCGCAGCATCATGCTGTAGGAAACATTATCGGTTTGCCTCACCGGCCCGGGAAAAGCGTTGATCAAATCCTTGTCCTCAAAATCATCCACCTTTACAGTAGCTTGAAAATCCATTGACTGTTGCCGGCCAAAGTGGAACGTGCTTTCCAGAGCACCGCGATGGGTTAAAATCTGATACCGGGTGTGGTAGGGCGATACGGTGCGATAACGCAATGGTGCATCCGCGCAGGCCGAATTTCGAAATTCGCTTTCGTTTGAATAACGAGACAAATTCAGGCGGGTATGCCACGATCTGGTTTCATAAGCATATCGGGCAAGATAAAACCGCCGCTCGGTTTTTGCTCTGGCAAACGGTGTCCAGGAAAAGATCAAACCGGGCAAACCACGCTGCGAATGATACAATCGGGCTTGTAGCTCGACCGAATGATGATCTAGATCCAGAGCGACTTTGCCAAAATAATTCTGTGAGGAAAAATCTGCATTCAGCCGCATTTCCGACACCGTTGTGCCATCGGGTTTCTGGTAGGTATAGGCATAATCGCCCTCTTCCCTCAGATTTTGATAATTAAAAAAATATTGAACCCTTCCTGCATGGCCCGCAACAGAGGGGTGTACTCCCCTCATACCGTACTGACCAAGATGGCTGTTGAGGCGAATCTCATCTAACGGCTCTTTTTTTGAAATGATTTCCACTACCCCGCCCATAGCGCCGTTGCCATAAATGCTGCTGTTGCCACCCTTTAGCAACCTGATCTCCTCCACACCGGATAACGGAATCTGATCCAGGTCGGTTTCACCGGTCAGAGGATCGTTCACAGGCACACCATCGAACAGCACCAGTACCTGACTGGCATTGCTGCCCCGAATCGAAATGCGCTTCTGGCCAGCGCCACCGCCTTTATCGATGATATCAACCCCCGGCAAATTGACCAAAAGCTCGCCCACCGTTCGCGCCGGACTCTTTTGAATCTGTTCCTGTTCGATGCGTTCGCGAAAATCACTGCCCGTTGCCAAAGCCTGTTCCGCTGTTACTGTGATCGCGTCAAACGCAAGGACAATGGGCGATAATTTGAAATACACCGACGAGACCAAGTCCTTTTGTACTGCCACATTTTCGCGCAACTGACTCTGATAACCGACAAAACTCGCCCTCAGGGTGTACTCTCCGGCAAACAAATTTTCGATAGCAAAATCACCATTGGCATCCGTGGCCGCACCGTGTCCGGTTCCGACCACCACCACGTTGGCACCGTGTAACGGTTTGCCGTCACTTGAATAGACCGTTCCTTTGATCTTCACAACGGACTGTGAAATCGCGGAATGCCCCCACATAAATAAACCGAAAAAAATAAAAAATCTCAGAATGATACGCATTGTTAATGACCTGGAAAAAAGATAGTTAACAACAAAAAGTCTGTGAAATGGGAAGGGGCAAAAAAAAAATCCCAACCTCGGGGAAAAGCTGGGAGAAATAAAAGCTATTAAAAACGACGCCTTTCCCTCGAAAGATTCCACAGGCAGGTCTCCTGGCTTACAGCTTCCAACCTACTCGTCGCGCCTTCCCATCAAATCGAGTTTGACAGTGGCGTAAAGCGACTTTTGTAGCTGCTTACAGTTGCGGGGCAGCGCCGGAATTTCACCGGCTTCCTTATTCCGGGCCATTTAAACCGGCCGGAATTACCCATGTCTGTTAAATATTTATAAGTAACGAATTTTTGACAACAAAGTCAATAAGAAATTTGAGTTGAAAAAATATATCTGAACGAATATAATGTAAAGTCAGGTATCGCCTCACAGGATGGATATGACGATCAGGCATACCACCGCAAAATATAAGCAGCCAACACGATGCCCAAAACACCGGTGATATTGAATTTTATGTACAGGCCAATGGTCAAACTGATCATAACAAAATCGATATCAAGCGGACCGAAACCAAAATCCACAGAGCGAAGAAAAAAATCCTTTACGACTCCATCAGGAAGAATCAAACCCAGAATCTGACCAAAGACCGATCCCATCAATGCCCCCAGCAAAACAGCCAGGATAATCCACCCCAATGTATGTTTACGCCACATATTGAGACCTCATGTAAATAATCACTCCTTGCTGTTTGCTTTGTCGTCAGTGAGAAAAATTGTAATTTCATCATCCTCATTGCGAAAATAAGCCAAAACAGCGCCGACCGGACCCGATATTAAATAAATCATCGTTGCGATAAAACAAGTGTGTTCCGGCACAAAAAAAGAAGAAAAAATAACGATAAAGAAAAAAACCAGTTTGAACAGATTGGCCCCTCTTTGCCGAAAGGTAAATCTCGGAAAACCTGAAAATTTTATTGTGGTGGTCATAAGGATACTGACAAGGGGTACGAGGATGGTAAGCAATCGCAGTAGAACGGTCCATTCCGTGACCTGATAAAACAAGACGGTACTGGCCAATGCCACACCAGCCATAGGCGCCGGAAGGCCGATATAGTCTCTGCGCTTACCATCATGCAGTGTATAAAGGTTGAATCGCGCCAATCGGAAAGCAGCAAACAACAAAGGCAAAAATGCCAGTAACAGTCCGATAGGATCGAGGGAGCGGAGATGGAATTGATAAACCAAAAGTGCAGGGGCAAGGCCGGCGGAAACGACATCACTGAGAGAATCCATTTGCAGGCCAAAGGGGCTGGACAATCCGGATGCCCGCGCTATCCGTCCGTCAAACGCATCGAAAATACCGGCCAAAAAAATCAGCCAGGCAGCACTGGTAAAATTCCCGCTTGCTGATTGAATGACGGATAAAAATCCACAAAAAAGATTAAGCGATGTGAAAAGCGTCGGAACGCCATATAGTAAGCTACGATGTTTCATCTATTTCTGCAATTACACTTTCTCCCCCTTTTAAACGGTCTCCGGGTTTTGTTCTGATCTTTGCCCACCCGGGCAAATAAACCTCCAGCCTGGACCCAAACTTGATCATGCCGAATTTTTGTCCGGTTTCCACCGCCTGATCCAGCTTAACATACCAGACGATTCGGCGCGCCACCATGCCGGCGGATTGCTTGAAAGCCATCTTTCCATAGCGAGTCAGCAATCCAAAAAACGCATGCTGATTCTGACGAGAAGCCTCAGGCCGATAAGCCGGTAAGTTTTTACCTCTCTTGTAATGGATATAATCAATCTTGCCCTTAAAGGGAATATAGTTCATATGCACATCGAATAAAGAAAGGAAAATATCGATCCGTGTGACTTGTTGCTGAAGATAATCCGTTTCTTCAACGGTTTTAATATCAATCACCTTGCCATCAGCGGGAGAGACAATGATATTTTCCGTTGCCGGTGGTACTCTGACCGGATCACGAAAAAAATACAATCCGGTTAAAAGCAACAAGAGATCGATGCCGAATAAAGCGATCATAAATGCATTGTTTTGAGAAAAGCCGAAATATCCAAACATCAGTGCGAATAGCACCAGGCCTGCGAAAAGCGGCCATCCCTCTTTACTTATTCTCAACTGGTCTCCATCAATAGTCGACTTTTAATTTCATCAATAATTTCGGCCATCTTTTCACGGTTCCGTTTAAACCGCTCCAAATCAAGATAGGTGTCGGTGGTCAAATCCCATATACGGAAGGTATCCATACTGATTTCATCCCCGAGAATAATGCGGTCATTATGGCGCCCATACTCGATTCTAAAATCAATCAAGTGATAATTGCGGCGCCGAAAAAAATCACGCAGAATGGCATTGATTTTGGATGAAAGTCTGTGAATTTCTTTAATCTCATCGGAGGAAGCATAACCAAAGGAGATCAAATGATCTTCGTTGATCATCGAATCCTCATTTTCCTCATGCTTGAGATAGTGCTCGATAATCGGACATTCAAGTTCGGTCCCTTCCTTAACCTTATATCTTTCCGCAAGGATTCCGGCTGCAAAATTTCTCACCAGTACTTCAAGCGGCAACATATCCAGTTTTTCAACCAGGGTTTCACGTTCTGTAACCTGATCAATAAAATGAGTGGCGACGTTGTAACTCTTCAAATAATTCAACAGATATGCACTCACCAGCCCATTATTTTTCCCCTTGTTTTTAATCGCAAGCTTTTTGCCGCTTTTTAATACATAATCGTCTTTGAAATAGAGGATCAACTGTTCTTCTTTGGTCGTGCTGAAAATTTTCTTGGTCTTGCCTTCAGAAATTTTTTTCTCTTTCAATGGTTAACTCCCTATTCCTATATTCTCATAAATATGATTTATATGCTTCAAAGCGATATCGGGATCAAAACAGGATTCGAGCTCTTCTTCATTCAGAGTCCCGTTTACCTTTTCATCTTGTTGCAGAGACTTCTTTAAATCGGTTTTTGACTGCCAGCATTGCATGGCATTTTTCTGTACCAGTGCATAGGCCTCCTCGCGGCTCATGCCTTTTTGGATCAAGGCCAGCAGCACGCCCTGGGAAAAAACGAGACCATGGGTTAGATTTAAATTTTCTATCATTTTATCCTTGTATACGATCAAGCCATCCAATATACGCAATATTCTGGCCATTATGAAATCGAGTAAAATACAAGAATCGGGAAAAATTACCCGCTCAACTGAAGAATGGCTGATATCGCGCTCATGCCAGAGAGCAACATTTTCCAAAGCAGCCAGAGAGTTGCTTCGCAACAGCCTGACCAGGCCTGAAATATTTTCAGACCCTATCGGGTTGCGCTTGTGCGGCATGGCGGAAGAGCCTTTTTGACCTTTGCTGAATGGTTCTTCAGCCTCCAGGACTTCGGTGCGCTGGAGATGGCGAATTTCAACCGCAATTTTTTCAATCGTCGCCCCAATCAACGCCAGGGTCTGGATATACTGTGCATGCAGGTCGCGCTGAATGACCTGTGTTGAGACCGGAGCGGGAGTCAGCTTGAATTTTTCGCACACAATTTTTTCAACTCTGGGATCGATTTGACCATAGTTACCCACTGCACCGGAGATCATACCTACAGCAATTGCATTTCCGGCTTGCTCTAGCCGCTTTTGATTGCGTCTCATTTCATCATACCATAAGACAAATTTGAGTCCAAAGCTTGTCGGTTCGGCATGAATACCGTGGCTGCGGCCGATACAAACAGTATGTTTATAGAGGATGGCTTTTTCCTCGAGCACGGTCAGTAATTTTTTCACATCCTCTAAAAGGTTTTGTGTGGCTTGCTGAATGACCAAGGCCAGAGCGGTATCGAGCAGATCGGATGAGGTCATGCCGTAATGAATATAACGGGATTCCGGGCCCACATGTTCAGCAACACTGGTCAGAAAAGCAATAACATCGTGCTTGACCTCTCTTTCAATATCCTCGATTCGTTGAAGATTAAAATCGGCTTTGTCTTTGATCCGGTTGACAGCGTCATGTGGAATAAAACCGAGTTCAGCCTGTGCCTCACAAACTGCAATTTCCACCGCAAGCCAGGTCCGGTACTTGTTCTCTTCACTCCAAATCTCGCTCATTCGAGCTCTTGTGTATCGCGGTATCATTGTGATCTTCCTCTGTATGCGTTCGGATTTGTTTCCAATTTTACTTTAACATCAAGATATCGCCTGTTTCTGTAAATCCTAAAAGTGACCAAATCGCCTTTTTTCAAATCCAGTTCATCGATGATTCTGTCGATATCAGCCAACTCTGTGACGGTTTTAGCGTTGATCGCCAAAATAATATCTCCGATTTCAAGTCCGGCCTTGACCGCAGGGCTGTTTTTTGCCAATTCTGAAATGATTGCTCCCTGTGTGGATCGCAAACCCAAATATCTCGCCACCAGCGGCGTCAATTCACTACAGGTAATGCCTGTCCAAAAGTTTCGATCGACCCGGCCATAATTGATTAAATCATTGAGAATTCGCTTGATGCGATTAACGGAAATGGCAAATCCCAAGCCGATGCTGGCGCTCATATAATCGCTTCCGGATATAATCCAGGTATTGATTCCGATAACTTCGCCGTTGCAGTTTACCAGCGGGCCACCGCTGTTCCCGCCATTAATGGCACAGTCGGTCTGAATCATGTCTTCAAAAACCCTGTCATTTAGCCGGCCAAAATCCTGATCGATAGCGCTGACCACCCCGACGGTCACCGTCGGACGCGAACTGATATCAAAGAGACCAAAAGGGTTCCCCAGGGCGATGACCCACTCGCCGATGATGACGTCATCGGAATCACCCAATTTGACGTAGGCCAAATCATCGCCATCTATTTTTAGAACAGCCAGATCTGTGGTAAAATCCTCACCGATTTTCTGACCTTTGTACTGAGTACCGCCGGCCAGGGTAACGATGATTTCCGCTGCATCGGCAACAACATGCTGGTTGGTAAGGATGTATCCCTTCTTGGAAATGAGAACACCGGAACCCAGACTTTTTACCTGTTTTTCAAAGGGAATATCGGGGAAAAAATTGCGAAAAAAGGGATCATCGGCGAACGGACTCTTTCTGACATAACGCTTGACCTGCGTCACATTAATTCCTACCACCGCAGGACTTACCATCTCAACAGCCCTGGTAATGGCGGTATGACGGGACTGATCCACACTCTCCTTTATCTGAGCATCTGCTTCCGGAATCTCTATATGCTGGTTCTCACCACATACGCTGACCAGGAGAAGAGCAGCGACGAATCCTGTTAAAAATACAAACGAATGTTTAAACATAATTTTCATTTTATCTTTTACCCGATCTTTTGCCAATCCTTCAGAAAAGACTCGACACCCCGATCCGTAAGCGGATGTTTTACAAGTTTTTCAATAACACCGAGCGGCATGGTTGCAATATGTGCACCCAGCATGGCACATTCCTTGACATGCAACACGCTTCGAATGCTGGCCACAATAATCTCGGTTTTCAAGTCATAGTTTTGATACATTTGTAAAATCTCAGCTATCAGTTGCATACCTTCGTGGCTGGCATCATCCAGGCGGCCTACAAAGGGACAGACAAAACTGGCGCCGGCCCTGGCGGCCAGTAATGCCTGCATCGGACTAAAAGTCAGTGTCACATTGGTTCGGATACTTTCCGCTTCCAGAATTTTCACCGCAACAATTCCCTCCCGGGTTGCCGGTATTTTAATAACGATCTTTTCATCAATAGCAGCCAGTTCGCGGCCTTCTTTAACGATATCCCCGGATTCCAAACTCACCGCTTCCGCACAGACCGGGCCATCAACGACTTTGCAAATTCCTTTGTAGATCTCTTTGGGTTTTCCGGATTCTTTTGCCAAAAGCGTCGGATTCGTTGTGACGCCGTCCGCTACCCCCAGCGCAGCAGCTCGTTTAACCTCTTCAATGCTTGCAGTGTCGATAAAAAATCTCATATTCTCTCCATTGGTCTGGCTGTTCACGACGGATAGATTATTTTTTCCAAATAAAGACCATAAGGCGGCACGGTCGGACCGGCGCGGCGACGATCTCTATCATTTAAAACGTTGAGCATGGACACGGGGGGATTTTTTCGTCTGCCGATATTTACAAATGTGCCCACCAGCGTCCGCACCATGTTGTGCAGAAACCGATTGGCAGCAATAAAAAAAATCAGCTCCTCCTCGGATTCTTTCCACTCTGCACGCAAAACCCGACACCTGTGATGATTAACATCCGAATTGGCCTTGCAAAACGATTTGAAATCCTGTTCACCCGGCAAATACTGACACGCCTTTCGCATGTATTCGATTTCAAGAACATAAGGACAATACCAGGCATATTGTCTGCCGATCGCCCGTTGCCGTTTGCTGATGATATAACGATAATGACGCTGTATAGCACTGAAACGGGCATTAAAATCTTCATCAACCCGCTCGACGGTAATCACTCTGACGTCATCGGGTAAAAGCGCATTAGCTCCCCGGTGTAGCGTTTTCCAGCCCAATTTGCTCTTTGTTTTGAAATTTGCATTTTGGGCAAGCGCATGCACGCCCGCGTCCGTTCGACCCGCCGTAAAAAGCGTAACCGATTCCTGTAAAAGCCGGGCAAGGGCGTCCTCAACAACCCGCTGAACCGTTCTCGCGTTCCGTTGGCGTTGCCAGCCGGAAAAATGGGTTCCGTCATATTCCAATGTCAATAATATATTACGCATAAATATTTTTTGCCATACTAAAGATTCTTCTCCAGAAAAAAGAGAAGAATTACAATGACCAAAGAACCGGATAAAACCATATAATCTGTTTTTGTATAGCGCAAGATTTTATAACTGCTACGTTGGGCGCCGCTACCGTAACATCTCGAGTCCATCGCCAGGGCCAGGTCATCGGCACGACGAAAAGCGGAGATGAACAGGGGCAGCACCAGCGGGATCGTACTTTTGAACCGCTGAAGTAAATTACCGCCAAAATGAGCACCCCGCGACACCTGAGCATTTTTAAGCTGCTCCGCTTCTTCCAACAGGGTTGGAATAAAGCGCAAAGACAGGGTCAGCATCATGACCAACTCATGGACAGGTACACCCAACCGTTTTAGCGGTGATAACATTTTTTCCAGGGCATCGGTTATTTCTATGGGAGAAGCCGTAAGTGTCAAAAAAGCGGCAAAGAGAACGAGCAACGCAAGACGAATACCGAAAATCAACCCCAAACGAATACCTTCTATGCTAACGGTTAGGTGCAGTGCGGAGCAAGAAAACACCACAGTTCCCGGCGTGCTCCAAATATGAATCAATAAAGTCAGTATAAACAACCAAAAAAAGGGTTTCAAATTGCCCAAAACCAGCCTTGGTGGCAATTGCGACCCAAACAGCATCACGATTGTCAACAAAAAATATATGGCCAGTGAAAGAAAATGATAAGCAAAAAGCAACCCGGTCATGAAGAGCATGAGAGAGATAAGTTTAGTGCGGGGATCAAGCCGATGAATAAAAGACTCTCCCGGAAAATATTGTCCAATCGTAATATCGCCAAACAAAATAAAATGTCCCATTTAAACTTTTTAATATAATTAATTGTAAAAAAAAAATCAAACAAAAACACCAGAATTGTTTTGTCTTTTTTCTTGAACTTTTGAATTTTTTTTTTTATTTTCCCCTCTATATACACTGGCAGAAAACAAGTTCAGCAATTCGCAACTCAACAGTCCCCAAAGAGGAGGAATTTGTAATGAACTCTGACGACCTGAAAAAGTTTGTTCCCTTTGTACCGGTCACGACATCCATGCGGGAAATATCATTCAAGGCGCTATTTCTCGGTGTCATACTGGCTGTAGTGCTGGGAGCGGCAAATGCTTACCTGGGCTTAAAAGCAGGCATGACGGTTGCAGCCACTTTTCCTGCGGCGGTAATCGCCATGGCGGGTTTGAGAACATTTAAGGGCACGATTCTGGAAGAAAACCTCGCCCGTACAACCGGTGCGGTCGGTGAAGCGCTGGCAGCAGGCGCAATTTTTACCATTCCCGCCTTTGTCCTGGCAGGCGTATGGGAAAATTTCGACTATATGCGCAGTACCCTCCTGATGCTGGTCGGCGGTGTATTGGGCGTTCTCTTTGTTATCATCTTGCGGCGAACCCTCATCGAAGATCAGACCCTTCCCTACCCCGAAAGCAAGGCCTGTGCAGAAATTGTCAAAGCAGGGCAAGGCGGGCAATCCGGTGCCAAGTATGTCTTTGGTTCCATGGGGCTGGCCGCCTTTCTGGAGCTCTTTAAAAACGATAACGGTATCCGGGTCATTAAAGATTCTGTAACCGGTTTTTTCCAGCTGCAAACCTCCAAGGTCATGCTTTTAAATAGTGAAAGCAAAATTATCCAGACAATAAGAGATACCGGCGAACAAATCAAAGCCACCTTTAGCTTTAAAGGGGGCTTTTTGCTGCAAAGTCCGGCTTCCTCCCCTGCTTTTTTGGGAGTGGGCTATATTATCGGATTTAAACTCGCCGCGATTACTTTTTCCGGCGGTGTTTTCGGCTGGATTTTTTTGATGCCCATTGTTCTCTTTCTAATGACCGGACAACTGGAACCCTTTGCCGAAACTCAATCTTGGGTGATAGTCTCCAAGGCTGCCTATAGCGCTACGGTAAAACCCATCGCCGTAGGCGGTATGCTCGTCGGTGCTTTTTATACACTGTTCAAAATGCGCAATAACCTCATCGGCGGAATATCAAAAGGCATTTCCGATATTAAAGCCGCCAGCAGTACAGACCAGAACAAAGTAAGCCGAATCGATAAAGATGCACCTTTCGGAATGGTTCTCCTCTCCATCGGCATTTTAATTGTTTGTATGGTTGTTCTCTATCAGACCTTCAGTCATAACTGGGGGTCCGCGGTTCTCGCGGCCGTGGTGATGGCCTTTGCAGGATTCATCTTTGCAGCGGTAGCCGGTTATCTTGTCGGTATTATCGGCAGTTCTTCCAATCCTATTTCCGGTTTGACGCTATCGACGCTATTGATCGCAGCTCTTCTCATGGTCGTCGTCGGCATGAAAGGCGACCCGGGGGTTGCTGCAGTTCTGGCTGTTGCATCAGTGGTATGCTGTGTGGCTGGTGTTGCGGGAGACATGATGCAGGACTGGAAAGTCGGATATATCCTTGGCGGTACGCCCTGGAAAATGCAGATCGGAGGTATGATCGGCGTTGTGGCGGCATCCCTGGTTTTAGTTGTCCCCATCATGTTATTGCACCAGGCAAATGGAATCGGTAGCGAGGCGCTGCCTGCACCCCAGGCGGGCTTGATGGCAATGATGAGTAAAGGAATCGTCGGCGGTGAAATGGCCTGGCCCCTGGTGATAGCCGGAATGTTCTTCGCAATTGCGCTTATTCTGATCGGCTCACCATCGCCGATGCTGATTTCCGTCGGTATGTATTTGCCCTTTCAAACCACTTTTGCCATTTTTGTCGGCGGCCTGATCAAACACATCGTTGAAAGACAAGCAGAAAAAAAATCAAAACAACCCTCTGATAAAGACGTTGTCGAAAATACCGGCCTGTTATTGGCATCCGGTCTCGTTGCCGGAGAAGCACTAACCGGTATTTTACTGGCAGCTCTGGTTGTGAGTAACGTAAATTTACGCAATATATTTGGTTTGCCCGAAGGATTTGGCGGATTCTGGTGGTTGGGTATCGTCACATTCCTCATTCTCGGCTATGTACTGATCAAATATCCGATTCAAAGAATGCTGAATGAAAAGAAATAAAGATTCTAAAAACGAAAAACAGGAAAATCTTTTGCAGTTTATTCCCAAACACAGCGTTGATTGGGAAAAAAATGACGATAACCGTATTATTTTGCTGGTACCCAAATTTCAGAAGCCTTTTCTTGTTAAACATGTATTGCCGCGCCTGAAAAATCCAAACATGCGGGTTACCCTCGATGATTTCGGCACGTTCGTATGGAAAAACATCGACGGCGAAAAAAGTGTACATCAAATCGGCGCGGCATTACATGATCATTTCGGAGAACATGTTGAACCCGTTTTCGAACGATTGGGAATGTTTATAAGGCAACTCGTCAGTATGCACTGTCTGGTTCTATTCAAAGAGAACAGGTAACAAAATCATACGATTCCCCCAGGGGGCTTCTCCGAAGACCAATTATCAATCGAAGGATCACTATGACCAATATGGAAAAATCTGCGCATACGGTAACCAAAGAATGCCTGCAGATAAAAAAGGACGAAGTGGTTCTGGTTATATGTGATGAACCGCAACTGGAAAAAGCCGGGCTCTTGTATAAAGCCGCCTATATGCGTTCAAAAAATGTCCAGCTGTTACAAATACCCCGTTCGCAACTCGAAAAAGGCAATCTGCCCGGTGTTGTGCAAGAATACATGCAAAGTATGGATGTCATTATTGCAATCACCTCTTTGTCTATTTCCCATACAGCCGGACGCAGAGCTGCATGTAAAAGAGGAGCCCGCTGTATCAGCATGCCGGATATTACCGACCAGACATTCAGCAGATTGTCCCGCACTGATTATCAAAAAATTTCCCGTTTATCCTTAAAAATAAAAGACATCCTCACCATCGGCAAAGAAGCCCGTCTCAGTGCGCCCAACGGTACCGAGCTTTATATTTCCCTTAAAGACCGACAGGGATACGCTGATATTGGTTTGGTCCACGAGTCCGGAAAATTTTCCAATCTGCCGGCGGGTGAGGCCTCGATCGCCCCTGAAGACCTTAGGTGCGAGGGCATACTGGTTGTCGACAGCGGCATGGGAATTTTGCCGCAGGATCGCGAGCCCTTGTACATTTCGATCAAAAACGGCAGAGCTGTCAGAATCACCGGAGGAAATTCCGCCAAACGTCTAAGCCGGCATTTGAGCCGCTTTGGCAAAAACAGCCGTCTGGTTGCTGAATTCGGTATCGGCACCAACAGTTCGGCAAAGCTATGCGGCTACAGCCTGGAAGATGAAAAAGTACTCGGAACCGCTCATGTCGCCCTCGGCAACAATATTTCCTTTGGAGGCAGCAACGATGTCCCCATTCATCTTGACGGTGTTATCTATAAAGCAACAGTAATGATCGATGGCAAGAATATTCTGAAAAACGGGAAATGGGTTCTCGGTTAAAAATAAAAAAAGCGAAGATACAGATACACGACCGGAGCAGAAAACGTCAAACTGTCAAACCGATCCATAATTCCCCCGTGTTCCGGAATAATCGAGGAAGAATCCTTCACGCCGACATCTCGCTTGAACATGGATTCAAACAAATCTCCATACTGACCAACACTTCCCACAATTGCACCGATAATGAGCGAGTCTGCAACTCTTAATTCATTAATGAAAAGCAAATAAAAAACATACGCGGTCAAAATTGAAAAAACAAATCCACCGATGGTGCCTTCGATGGTTTTATTGGGACTGATACGTTCGATGAGTTTGTGCTTGCCGAAATAGGAACCGATCAAATATGCAGCGGTATCACAAATCCAGGTGGACAAAATGATCATGGCGATCCATTTTCCCGCCGGAGTCGGGTCCAGCCCATATGCCCGCGGCATTTCCCGCAGCAACACAAAACTTCCGAACAGGATGCTGTACAAAAGAGAGCCATATACCGTGGTGGAGACATTTAATAAAGGAGACTCTTTTTTACGGTAGATTTCGATAAATAAAAGTCCAATGAGAAACAATATCAAAAAAGGCAAAAGCGCATGTTCGCCGTAAAAATAAAAGGAGACAACGACAAAAAAGGATATCATCAGACTGAAAGGGTAGTGGGGAGAGGATTTTTTCTCTGTCAAATCATAAAATTCTTTCACTGACAATAAAACGACGAGCAAAACGAATCCCAGCCATATCAGGCCACCCTCAAGTGCAGCCAAAACAATAAGAGGTCCGAAAACAAAGGCGATAAGGGCACGGATAGCGAATGATTTATAGTTCAAGTTACCTCCCTGAGAAAAGCAATTCGATTTTTCGGTTTAGTAGGGCAGCTTAACAATTGAAATTTCCACCGGCGTAATACCCTTTTCGACGAATCCCAGACGCTTGGCAGCTTCAAAGGAAAGATCGATGATACGATCTTTAACAAATGGTCCTCTGTCGATAATCTCCACCCGAACAGAGCGATTATTGACCTGATTGGTGACCTTCACAATAGTCCCGAATGGCAATTCCGGGTGAGCAGCGACCAGATCGCGCATATCATAAATCACACCGCTGGCTGTGGGCTTGCCGTGCTGATCATCGGCTGAAAAAGAGGCCAACCCTATTTGCTTGAAGACAAAAGCCGTCACCGGCAGATGCCGGGCTGCAGACCGGGGTTGGATTTCTGCATTGCCGTCGGTTGTTTTGTTTTTGGGATACCAGGAGCAGGAAAGCCCCAGAAATATAAAGACCAGTATCAATATTTTCATCATATTACAAGTGATCCCGTAAAATCCGAAATGTGATGAATATGATTTTCACGACAATAATCGCCAATGCCTTCAACCACATCCCGGCCGATTGCAGGATTGACAAAATTTTGCGTACCGATCTGGACGGCACAGGCCCCCAATAACAAAAATTCAAGCGCATCCGTTGTATCCGTGATCCCGCCAATAGCGATTAAAGGCAGCGTCGTCCGCTTTAAAAGCTCGTACACTTTGGCCATGGCAATGGGTTTTATCGCGGCTCCGGAGAGCCCACCTGTAATGGTCGAAAGCCTGGGCTTTTTCTTACGCAGGTCGATAGCCATACCCACCACAGTGTTAATCGCCGAAATAGCATCAGCACCGCCATTTTCAACCGCTTTACCCACATCGCCGATAGAGGTAACATTGGGCGTTAACTTGGTGATGAGCAAACGCCTGGTTTTTTTTCGCGCATTTGCTGTGACCTTTTCCGCGACAACAGCATCGGCACTGAAAGAGAGCCCCCCTTCCTTAACATTGGGACAGGAATAATTGAGCTCATATCCGTCAATACCGTCCACCGGCTCCAGCTTTTCAACAACCCGTGCGAATTCATCTCCCGTTTTCCCGGCAATATTGACGATCAGTCGCGTCTTTACTTTGCGCAGGAAAGGCATCTTTTCCCGAATAAACGGCTCCACGCCGCTGTTCGGTAAACCGATTGAATTGAGCATTCCTCCGGTGGTTTCAACGATTCGAGACGGCGGATTACCAGAGCGAGAATCTTCAGTAATTGTTTTGGTGACGACAGCCCCCAGAACAGACGGATCAAAAAAATCACAAAATTCACTGGCATAACCAAACGTACCGCTTGCAACCATTACCGGGTTTTTAAACTCAACCGTTCCAATTTTAATGCTTAGATCAACCATCGATAACAATCTCATTAACAGGAAAAACCGGCCCATCGGTGCAGGCGAGCAGGTATCGCTTTTCACTGGGTTGATCGAGAGGTACCGCACAACCCATACAGGCCCCAAATCCGCATGCCATAACATTTTCTACAGATACAAATGCCGGAAGTTTAAACTGTTTTGATATTTTTTGCACTTCTTTTAACATCAACGTCGGACCACAGGTGTATAAAACGGTTTTGCGTTTCAGATCGACTGTTTCCAGATACCGCCACAACGGTTCGGTAATCAAACCAGGCTCGCCTTCCGACCCATCATCCGTGGTCAGATATAAAGTAGCCTCCAGCTGTTCAAACTCTTTCAGACAACAAAAACGCTCCGCCGAAGCAGCGCCGTAAAAAAGCGTTTTCTTTATGTCTCTGTGCTCAAGCTGTTGTAAAAAGAGATAAAATGGTGCTATGCCCAAACCGCCGGCTATCAAAATAACTTGTTCTGTATCATCGGGACACTCGAAGGAATTCCCAAGCGGGCCAAGCATATTGACTCTATCGCCTTTTTGTATATTTTTCAGCGCCAACGTACCTCTCCCGACAACATCGAATAAGACGGAAAAATATCCTTTTTCCGGATTGACCCGATGAACACTGAAAGGACGACGCCATAAAATCTCCTTACAACGCGGTATGGATATTTTGACAAACTGGCCGGCACGAAAAAAAGGAGTCAGGTTCGGCTCGTAGAAATCGAGCCGGTAAACAGATTTGGTCACCTTTTCCTTTGAATAGAGCGGCGCCATAAACATTTTTTTTGAATTTTGATTCATGGATTGTCCCGTCAGTAAACAATATCATTACCCCAGCCGGTCCGGCAAAAACAAAGCGGTCTTTTCCACGCGGAAAACCTGTTTTTTTCCCCTGGAAAAATACGCTATATAATGTTGTAATATATATCGACGTTTTCGAACAATGTCATGTTGAGCATGATGGTCGGGCTAAACGCCTGCACTAATCCGGCTCCCTGGAAGGCATTTTTTCATCCGGTTGTTCCCGTTCTGCATTTCTGTTTGCTGAGATATCCGGTTCAGAATTGCTTTCTTTCCCGGCTGGCGGCAATTCAGGCTCAACAGCACTCTTTTGCGGTACAGGCTCGATTACATGACGCGTACTATCATCCTGTACTTTGGGTTCATTGATCATTCGCTGCCGATTGGCCTGCTTCAGGCTATCGGAAGGCGATTCAGTCGTGAGTGCTTGCTGTGGCTCGGAAAGACTGTCCGCCGGCACGTCACCCGTCATGGTAATCGCAGACGAATCTATAGCCGCAGAGTCTACATTAGCCTGCGAATCAGTCAGTTGAGTTGAATCCGCTGCCGCTTTTGCAGAATCCGCTCTGGATTTTGCAACAGCATCGATCTTTGGTTTTAAAATCTTTGCATAGGAAGACTGTGGATTTTCCTGCAGCAGCTGTTCATAATAGGATATTGCCTGATCATATCTGTAGAGTTCATGCTCATATATCCAACCGATCCCATACGTTGCTTTTTCCGCCCACGGAGAATCGGGATATTTCTCAATGACCGTGGCATAAAGATCCAGACTTTTATCCAGATTATAATCATCCATATACAGCGTTTCAGCTCTTTTAAACAAGACCTCTGCTGAATCGACCCGGTCCGTTAAAAGCGGCAACCCTAACGTCTTGCGGCCTCCCTCAGCTTGAGGAGCATACGGATACAATTCAACCAATTTATGATATAGTGAATCAGCGACCTGTTTTTCATCCAGATAATCCTCAAACGTATAAGCCAGGGAATAGAGCGCTCTCGCAGAGGTAACCGTATCAGCAGCAGCATCCAAAACATTCAGATAGAGATTAACTGCAGAATCGGGTTTATTAAATTTGATCAGCATCAACTCCGCCAAAGCGAGCTGCTTTTCAGCCAAATCTTTCAGCTTTTTTTGTTCTTTTTCCTTCTCCGATAGCGTATCCACTACTACAGCCTGCATACCACCCTGCGCGGAAAGCGAATCAATAGTGACACCTGCATTGACTGTCCGGGTTTGTGCCAACGCAGCTCGCTGTATATCGATTTGGGTTAACTCGCGAAGCGAAACGGGTGGGGGGCGATCCCGACCGCTATAATTAACCCACATACCATCCGGACTAAGATTGATCGGGCCATCGTCAACCTCAACTTCATCCTCTTCATTGCTTTCATCACTGGAATCCGCCACCACTTCGCGGCCTTCCAGCCTGGCAATCTCGTTGGTCAATTCTAGCAACAATTCAATATCGGCTGATCGTTCTTTGGAACGCGGCGTAACAATCGAATTTTGAAACTCTCCCCGCACCATGTCATAATATTCTTTGGCTTTTTTATAATCGCGGTTTATATATTCCTCCAGCTCCGCCAGAGCAAAATAGCTGCGTGCAGAAGCGTCGGTTCGTTTATGTTCGTCGATAATCTCATTATACCATTCAACCGCTTCTTCCAATTCACCCTTTAACTGTAGATTCTCTGCCAGTTGAAATTTAATCATTGGAATGCGTTTTTCATCCATCTCCTTTGACAACAGATCTGAAAATGTTTTAATGGCTCGCCGGTAATCACCGATTAAACCATAGGCTTCACCGAGTTTATACTTGCTCTGAGAAGCAAAATCCTCGTTCGGGCTCGAATCGAGAGCTTTTTCAAAAACTTCAGGAACCTGACGATACTCTTCCAGCTGAATCAAACATTGTCCCAATCTGTAATAGGACATCGCGCGAATAAGCTTGTCATCTGATTCTTTGGCCGTTTTTTTGTATTCGTCGACAGCCATCTCATAATTCTCTTTTTCATAATAAAGCCCACCCAATTCATAAGCCGCTTCTTCCTGCACCCGGTTATTGAGGCGCTTATCAATGGAGAGTTCCCGGAACCGGCGTTCAGCTTGATCAAAGCTCTGTAAACCTATAAACGTTTTAGCCAGCAAAAGCCTTGCTTCAGGAACAAAATCACTCTGCGGATAGAGTTGGATCAATTCCTCAAACTTTCGCTGCGCTTTTGGATATTCTCGCCGGTAATAAAAACATTCACCCAACAACATCAGAGCATCATCCACCCAGCGGCTTTCAGGGTAAAATTCGAGTACTTTGGAGGCTTTTTCAATCGCCTTTTGATAATTTTGCATCTCTGTTCCGGTAGGTCTGGTGTTATCCAGGGCGTTGTATTGACCTCGCCGCTTGAGTTGTTCCTTCTCTTCAGCAGACAGTTCAACGATCTGGCTGCGCATACGCTTCTTCCGCTCCTTTTCTGCAATACCATAGAATTTTTTAGCATTGTAAAAGGTATTATAGTATGCACAGCCGCTGAATAAAACGACCAGAATCAATGGAACCAGGATGTATGGAAAAAATATTTTAATCTTTGTTCTCACGAGCCCTTTCTACTTTTACCAATCTATACAATTCCGGCAAAAGCGTTCCGGCGGTTCCCAAATAGCTTTCATCAACCATGGCGGAA
>CAZSOP010000022.1:0-18824 GCA_964608385.1 uncultured Cytophagia bacterium | reverse complement strand
AAAAATCCAACACCTACAACAAAAAGCGGGAAAAGCAGCGTGCCGATGACAAATCCTTTTGTTTTAACTCGTATGATATATTCACGTTTCAAGATCGCATATATCTTGCTCAAGGGGACTCCTCCTGATTCAGGTTTTCTGTTTTACCATATTGATAAAGATTTCATTAAGCGATGGTGTCGTAACTTCAAAATGGGTCACCTGTACCTGTTGCACAGCCTTTTTAAGAATTTCTTGCGTAAGAGCATTTTCGGATGGAATAATTTCTACATAATTGCCATAATCATCGAATGAGTTCACCAGGTCTTTGTCGACGAGAAAATCGGCCTGGCCGTTGTAACTGATTCGAATCCGGTTTTCGCCAAAACGAGATTTAATGTCTTTGATTTTTCCGTCCAGTATCTTTTCCCCTTTATTGATAAGACAAATGCTATCACAGATTTTTTCGGCATTCTCCATGAGATGGGTGGAAAAAATAATGGTTGTACCTTTACGCTTTAAATCCAGAATTGCATCCTTTATGGCATTGGTACTAACCGGATCGAGCCCGCTAAACGGCTCGTCCAGTATCACCAGTTCAGGATCATGTAAAATGGTGCAAATAAATTGCAGCTTTTGCTGCATTCCTCTGGAGAGTTCTTCTATTTTATTATCCTGGTTGTCCCGGAGATCCAGTTTTTCCAGCCAGCTCTTCGCTTTGTAACGTATGTTCTTTGGCTTTTCCGACTTGATTTCAGCAAAAAATAAAAGCGTATCCATGACCGTCATTTTTTTGTACAGGCCGCGTTCTTCCGGTAAATAGCCAATTCGATTTCTGATTTTCAAGGTGTTATTTTGGTCGAATATTTTTATGTCACCGCTATCCGGCATAATGATGCCCATAATCATGCGGATTGTGGTTGTTTTTCCTGCACCGTTTGGTCCCAGATAACCACACACCATGCCTTTTTCCAAGCTTAAATCGATATTATTGACAGCCTTAACCGCTCCAAAAGATTTCGTTACGCGATTTAGCTCGAGTACATTCACAGTTTCTCCTTTACACTAAAATAGATAAATTTGTTATCCAATAAAAAGAAATGTAGGAAATTCAGAATCCATTCGCAACAAGCAAAAGCATTATTTTCGAACTGGAATCAAACCAACCAGGATGAAGATGTTCTGCTGCCAGAACCGGATAGAGATTTTCGCGATCGGCATTTGGCAAACCGGACATAAGCGGAAAATAGACTCTACCGATCAGTCCGATAAGAATAGCCCCCAAGGCCATCAGGACATTCCAGATAAAAACAGTTCGAAGACGATATAGCCGGCAACTGCCCATATGGCTGATAATCCCTGCATATATGCCAGACCGGTAACACCCAGCAACAGCCAGGCACTGCGCCCGAACACCACTGCAGAGAGGGCGACGACAAAACGGTTTACCCGTCGTCCACCGAGAAAAAACTCTCCTATTTCTTTAGCGGAAAAGCGCGAGGTGAATATGCCCACCAGAATGATGATGAGCATGTAGGCCCAAAAGGCGATAACGGTTTCCGGTTTCACGGTGATCGATATTTGAGCGTTCGTTTCCACTTCTATCCTTCTGACAGTGCTCTCGTCAAATCATAAACAATTACCTTTATAAAATCAAGCGATAAATAATCCGCTTTGAAAAAAATCAATCAGATTATTGTTTGACTTTAGAATAATTTTTTTAATTTAAAGAGAGAGTAATTATGCAAATAGAAATCGTTAAAGCCTCGGTTGATCATATTTCGTATATAGCTGCGTTTCAGGTTCAAATGGCTTTTGAAACAGAGGAAATGCAGCTTGAGAAATCCAGAGTATTGGCCGGGGTGAAAAAATTTTTCCATCAACCTGAACGGGGTTTTTATCTCGTCGCCAAAGTTCCACCGGACAAAATCGCCGGCTGCGTTCTGGTACAAAAGGAATGGAGTGATTGGCGCAACCGGGAGGTTTGGTGGTTGCATAGTGTTTATGTTTTACCAGCTTATCGCAAGTCAGGCATATTCAGACTTTTTTTTAAGCAGATCGAAGCGCTTGCGCAGAAACACGACATTGCCGCTATCCGCCTCTACGTTGAAAAAAACAATTTACCTGCTCAAAAGGTTTATGAAAAACTGGGAATGAACAATCAACATTATGAACTGTTCGAAAAAATGCTGATATGAACTCGATACGATTTGCTTTTATCATTATATTCTGTGTTTTCGATGTATTATTGGGACAAAGCCATGTCACCGCGAAAGCAAAAAAGGGTGATGGCATATACGCTTTGGTGCGCCGGTATTTCCTTACCCCTGTAGGAGATTATGTCGACAAATTCAGGGAAATTAACGGTCTCGACGACCGCTCTCATTTGATCTATGGCAGAGCCTACAAGATGCCCATCTACCGTTTCAAATTTGACGGCAAGACCATTCGTTCGACTTTTAGTTATCATGATTATTCTCATGCTAAAAAGATTCAAACGTATAACGAGACGGTTTACCGTGCGGGTTTAAAAGCCAATCCCTATACCGAGGATCACGATCTCTGGGTACCCTTTTTACAAGTGCCGGGAACGGCTCAAATCACTTCCGATCCGGCTACGCCGGCATCGAGTTCAGAATTAATTTTTCCGATTTTCGGCAAAAAGTACGAACGGGTTACCCGCAAGAGTCTTAAACTGGATAATTTTGTATTCTACCTGGTAAGCGGGCATGGCGGGCCTGATCCCGGAGCCGTTGGCAGGCGCAATCAATACCTTCTTTATGAGGATGAATACGCTTATGATATTACGCTTCGTCTGGCGCGGCGTCTTTTAGAGTATGGAGCCAAGGTGTATATCATTGTACGCGATCCGGATGACGGTATTCGCGATGCTTCTATTTTATCAGGTGATCGGGATGAATATTATTTCGGCGGATCTGCGATTTCAGCAAAACCGGTTAAACGCCTGCAAGGCCGTGTAAACATTATTAATAAATATTATCTTCGCAACCGCAATCAAGCCAGACAACAATATGCGGTCATTTTGCATGTGGATTCGCAAAGCCGGTCGCGGCGAATCGATGTGTTTTATTATTATAAAAAGGGCGACCTGAAGAGCAGAAACCTGGCTTTACACCTCTACAGAACCATCAAACAGAAATACGATGAAAATCAACCCGGTAGAGGATATAGAGGGATGATCACTTATCGGGATCTTTATATGTTGCGAAAGACCCGACCAACATCGGTTTATATTGAACTGGGCAATATTCGCAATTCACGCGATCAGGATCGTTTTATCGAAACCAATAACAGACAAGCTTTGGCCAACTGGCTTTGCGAAGGTTTGCTACGGGTTGCGGAGACAAAGTAGTGATCCCGGCACCCGAATCAATCTCCTTCCTTTATCTCTTTTTACTTATTTTTTTCATATAATTTTTTTATACTATTATTGAATACGTTATATATTATATGAGGATCGACAATGAAATTATTAAAAGGGTCTATACGTCGTTTTTTACGAGGAAGAGCAAACCGGCTGGATCCTGTGGTGATGATTGGCAAGAAGGGATTATCGCAAGAGGTTATGCAAAGCATCGAACGAGCTCTTGAAGATCACGAGTTAATAAAAATCAGATTTCTCGAGTTCAAAGAAGAAAAAACGGCATTGTGTAAAGAAATCAAAGCGCACTGCCGGTGTGAATGTGTCGGGATTATCGGTCATGTTGGCATTTTTTATCGCCGGCATCCGGAGGAAGATAAGCGTAAAATTGAATTACCCGACTAGATTAGAAATGAGGAGTAGAATTTTGGATACGCTTGACTTTGACAATGGGCAATACATTTCACCCCGGCAAAAACCCGGTTTGTTGTTGCGGATTTTTCCTTCTCTATATGCTTATGCCCGTTTTGTGTCCATTGTTTTCAGAACCAGTTCGAAAGCCAAAAGAAGCGGGATAGACCACACTGATATCGTAAAATCTTCTATCAAGGTAATCCGCACCATGGAACGAATTGGTGTCCGTTTTCAAATCAGCGGACTTGAATACCTGAAGGATATAGAGGGTCCCTGTATTTTTATATCGAACCATATGAGCACGCTGGAAACGGTAACCATGGCGGCTTTTTTCCCACATCGCCGGGCAACATTTGTGATTAAAGAGAGCCTGGTAAAATATCCCATTTTCCGTCACATACTTTTGGCCATGAAACCAATCATCGTCAGCCGAAACAATCCGCGTGAGGATTTCAGGCAAATGATTGAAAGGGGGAGTGCTCTCCTGCAAGAGGGAATATCCATTATTGTATTTCCCCAAACCACACGCACCCTGAAATTTGACGCCAGCAGATTTAACACCATTGGGATCAAACTGGCAAGACGGGCGAATGTACCGGTTATTCCTGTGGCGTTAAAAACGGATGTATGGGGTAACGGTAAATTGATTAAAGAATTTGGTCCGGTGAATCCGAACAAGGATGTCTTTTTTCGTTTCGGGCCGCCGTTGAGAATCCACGGAACGGGTAGCAGAGAACATCAAAAAGTGATAGAATTTATTAAAACCAATCTCAACAGCTGGGAAGAGATGACTAGTGCATTGCCGTCATGAACCACAATATTAAATCGATTCGACAAATATTGCAAACCTATTTCGGCCATGAATCATTTCGTGGCAAGCAGGAATCTGTAATACGTCGTGTTGTAGAAGAAAAAAAGCACAGCCTCGTGATTATGCCGACGGGTAGCGGTAAATCGGTGTGCTACCAGGTTCCTGCATTATACGAAGAGGGAGGTGTATTAGTGATCAGTCCCCTGATTGCCTTGATGCAGGATCAGGTGGACGCTTTAAAAAAGAAAAATATTCCAGCAACCTATATCAATTCGACCGTTTCCCGGGCGCAGCGGTCACAGCGATTAAATCAATTCGTTACGGGACAGATGAAGCTCTTATATGTTACGCCTGAACGGTTTCGCAAACCGGAATTTGTGGAAAAAATACAAAAGGCAAAAATCTTTCTTTTTGCTGTCGATGAAGCGCACTGTATCAGCGAATGGGGTCATGATTTCCGTCCAAACTATTCGCGCCTTGGAGAATACAGGCTATTGTTAAATAATCCTTTAACGATCGCCCTGACTGCGACGGCAACTCCTGATGTACAGAATGATATCATTCAGAAACTGAATATTAAACCCAAAGAGATCAAGGTTTTTCATCAGGGTATCGAACGCCCCAATTTGCGTCTTGAGGCTGAAGAGGTCATGTATAGAGATGAAAAACCCGAAAAGATATTGCGAGCAATAGAGCGTTACCCGGGATCCGGCATTATTTATTTTTCGCTGATAAAAACACTGGAAGAATATTCTGATTTTTTCAAAAGAAGGGGAATCGAACATACAATATATCACGGCAAACTCGATGCCAAACAGCGCCGTCAGAAGCAGCGCTGGTTCATGTCTCCCAATGCGCTGGTGCTTGCCACCAATGCTTTCGGGATGGGTATTGACAAACCGGATATTCGTTTTGTGATTCATGCCCAGATACCGGGATCGGTTGAATCTTACTATCAGGAAATCGGACGTGCCGGCCGGGACGACAAGCCCGCTTTATGTTATATGTTTTTTCATCAGGATGACATCGCCACGCAGATGGAATTCATAAGGTGGTCCAATCCCGGAGCGGATTTTTATCATCGATTATATTTTTTGTTGCGGGGTAATGAAGAGATTGTTAATCAACTCGGATTAGAATATTTGCGGGAAGAGTTGAATTTCAAAAATTCCCAGGATTTTCGCCTGGAAACAGCGTTGGGCATGCTGGACAGGTACGATGTTATTGACGGGTCACTGTTTGAGCGCAATTTAAGAGTTATAGATGAATTACCCGAGAAACTGCGCGATGATGACTGTTTGGAAAATAAACGAAAACATGATCAAAAAAAATTGTTAAGCCTCGTTCATTATTTTCGTACAGAAAAATGCAGGCGAGTCTATATCTCCGAGTATTTTGGATTTTACGATGAAAAATCCTGCATGAACTGCGACATTTGCACGCAAAAACATTTATCAAAATGAGACATAAAAATGAACCAAGAACAGCAGGATTTTTATCAATCATTGCGAAAGAAAATTAAAAAATGGCTGGATTCCAAAAACGGCAAAAACAACAAGTGGGCGGAATATATTATTTGGGCTCCTGACTTGTTTCATTTGCTGGTCAGATTGTCTCTGGATAAAGATGTTCCCTCTGCCGAAAAGACAAAATTAGCAATCGTTATTGCTTACTTTATCTCTCCGATCGACTTTTTACCGGAGGCGATTCTTGGGCCAATCGGTTATTCCGATGATATCGTTCTTGCCGCTTATGTCTTAAACTCTATGATCAATCGCATCGATCCCCAAATTATAGAGCGGCACTGGGCGGGAGACGAAGAGGCCCTCCAGGTAATTCGTCGAATCGTAGAGGTGGCGGATCAGATGCTTGGGAAGGGATTATGGCAGAAAGTGAAAAGATATATACAATAGTGAGTGGTCGTTGTCTTAAAAAAAAGTGTTTTCATGAAAAACGAGATGGGATAATATGAAAATACCGATATTTCAGGTTGATGCTTTTAGCAACAAATTGTTTCAGGGCAATCCAGCTGCAGTATGTCCGCTGGAGCGTTGGTTGCCGGAGGATGTTTTAAAAAAAATTGCCGGCGAAAACAATCTGTCGGAAACCGCTTTTTATACAAAATCCTCTTCCTCAGAATATGACATTCGATGGTTTACTCCTGTTCATGAAGTTGATTTATGCGGTCACGCAACTTTGGCAACAGCGTTTGTCATTTTTCAATCCGATCCCGCCTCTCTGATTTACTTAAACAGCGCTAGCGGCCCATTGTCGGTTGAAAGAAAAAAGAATTGGCTATTTCTCGATTTTCCGATTCGTGAGGCGGCTCCCTGTAGTCCTCCTGAAGATTTAACAAGCGGTTTGGGAATTGAACCCAAAGAATGTTTTTTAAATCGAGATTACTATGCTGTTTTTGACTCTGAATCGGTGATTCGAAATCTGCAACCAAATCTCTCCCTTTTCAGCCGGCTCGATGCATTGGGAGTATGCGTAACGGCTCCTGGCAATGCGGTAGATTTCGTTTCCCGCTTTTTCGCACCTAAAGAAGGTATCCCGGAGGATCCGGTTACCGGCTCAGCCCATAGTACACTTGTGCCTTTTTGGTCTGAGCGGATGGGCAAGAAAAAGTTGAAAGCATTACAACTTTCAGATCGTGGTGGTGAACTGGAATGTTTTCTCGCTAATGATCGGGTTAAAATAGGAGGCAGGGCCGTTCTTTATATGAAAGGGGAAATTTACTTACAGGATCAATAGCGCCTCAGGCTTGCGGTTATTTTTTATCTATTGCGGTGGCGCCCAGATTGGAAAATAATTTGCCTCTTCCACTACTTTTTGCCCTTGAGGAGAGAGGACCCAGTCAATAAATTTTTTGACCACACCTCTTGGCGTGTTGACCGTATAGAGATAAAGATAGCGCGTGATCGGATAAAGGCCGGCGATGACATTAGCATCGGTGGGTGCTATACCATTTATGTGACAGTGTGTTAAGCTTTCTGCCCGTCCCATACCCCCATATCCAATGCTGTTGTGGGTTTTTCGTATTTTGGATTCAATCGAATCGGTCGTTGATATCATGATTGCATCCGAGCTATACGATTCACCCTGTAAGACGTGCTCCTTAAAATAGAGATGGGTCCCTGAGTTGGGGGGTCTTATAAGCACTTTAATCGGCTGATTCCACTCAATTAACTCGTTCCAATTAATGATTTCTCCGGTAAAAATTTTTCTCAGTTCTTCCATGGAGAGAGTCCTGATAGGATTGTCTGGATGCAGGTAAACGCTTAGAGCATCTTTGCCAACGAGAACGGATACCCCGACAGCACCAAATTCTTCAGCAATTTTTTGGGCTTCGAATGACCTTAGCGGCCGGGATGCTGCTGATATGTCAGCCTGGTTGTTTATGAGTGCCTCAATACCCGTTGCGGTGCCCCCTCCTTCCGTATAGATTGAAATTCCGGCATGGGTTTTCATAAATTCTTCCGCCCACAATTGTAGCAGGGGAACCATGGTGTCTGATCCTTTGATTCGAATACGCTGAGCCTGTTGAGGCAAAAAGGTAGTACAAGAGAATAAAAGAAAGATGAATAGACACATTCGAATTACGACCGGCTTCATTCGCTATCTCTCCTCTGCGATGGATTGCAATCGTGCCGTATTATAAGAAACCCCGGGTTTCCATTTAATCTCTTTTTCCAGATTGGCGAGGTACCAGGTAAAAGCAAATAAAAACCGGGTGTGCTGCAGAGAGGCCTGAATATCAAAATACTGATTAAGGTCATCAAAAGGGGTATGATAGATATTTGTTAGCCAAAAAACAATTCTATCCAGAGCTTCTTGCCGGGAAAGATGCCGGTAGTCAAGTCCTTCCATCGTCAGCATTGCCGGTATACCTGCTTTGGCGAAGGCTATCTGGTCCGACCGGGCAAAAGATTCTGTGCGCAAGAACTGAGAAGGTATCTGACTGACTGTCAGGCCCATGAATTGGCTGACAGATGAAAAATGCATCCCAAGGTCCGACAGGTCGGCACCGATGCCGACAATATCGTTAAATGTGTCGAACATGGCCAAACCGTCGATATTGATATTGGCGATGGTTTTATGCAATGGCACGAGCGGATGGTCAATATAATAACTGGATCCCAGTATACCCTTCTCTTCACCAGTGAGGAAGAGGAGAATAACAGAGCGCCGGGGTTTGAGGTTCATTTTTTGAATGGCATCTCCGATTTCGAGCAAGGCAGCTACTCCTGCAGCATTATCAAATACACCGTTATAAATAGAGTCGCCGTTCGCCGGTTTTCCAATCCCAAGGTGATCATAATGAGCCGACAGCAGCAGATAGGTTTCTTCGAGTTTTGGGTCACTGCCGTGAATGACGCCGGCAATGTTGTTGCTAAAAAAATCCCGCTCCTCGAACTGACCGCGAAAAGAGAGGGATTTATGCAGCTGAAAACTTTGTATGACTCCTTTACGATCCATTTTATATACGTCCCCGAGAGAAAAAGAGGCATTTTGAAAGAGGATTGCCGCTTTTTCGGGATTGATGATCATGCTAAAATGTGATGCTACGGAATAGGCGAGGGTGATTTCTTCGAAACAATAGGCTCTTTGCCAGTCCTGCCAGGTTTTGTGGGGATTTATCCTGGGATTTGGAATAACAATACTTCCTCTGGCTCCTCTTGAGATGGCCAGTCGCTGTTTGGATTCGAGATATGAATATATTGACCTGGTCTTGCCCAAAAAATAATTAGGGTTATTTGAAGTGGGTTCACCCTCCAGATAGACAACAATTTTTCCCTGTACATTAACGGATTGATAATCGTTATAATCCCATTCCGGGGCAATGATGCCGTATCCTACAAAAACCAGCGGTACCGGATTGGGAATAAATGTTTGCGCCCCTGATTTATTTAGTACATAATCTTTTTCAAGGGAAAGCGCTTTTTTTGTTTTGTCACCAAAAAGCGTCAGTTCTGAAGAAGCCAGTGGCATGCTGCTATGCATGGGAATAGTCTGGAAATAGCTGTTTTTTTTTGACAATGGCTCGATAGCGCATTTCGTCAATTGCGACACGATATATTCCGCTGCCAGCTTTTCTCCTTCAGAGCCGGTTGCGCGTCCTTTTAGAGAATCGTCGCCCAGATATGAGAGATGCATCAGCAAGTCGGCTTGTTTAATGCTATCGTTTGCCACCAGAAAGGGCAATGTTTTACCCTGGCTATAACAGGTAATTACGGCTACAAATAATAATACAATTGAGCTTTTGATCATAAACAACATCCCGGTTCATCATATTTATATCAAAATATAATTATTTTTCAAGGATTCAAACAGAAAAACGAGTTATCTCTCTTGATGATCGAGTTTCACGGAATATTTAATGGGTCGTAACTGTTTTAATTAAAAAATAGAGATAATATTGAAGAGGTTAAAAATGAATAGCAGAAGAGATTTTCTAAAAGCGATACCAGCGGTTGCCGGTGCCGCGGCGCTGTCAACCCGTAACGCCTTTGCCCTGAATAGCGAGTCTCTACCGGTTGATCAAAACGGTAAATATACCTTACCCCCCTTGACTTATGACTACAATGCCCTGGAACCGCATATCGACGAACAAACCATGCGGCTTCATCATGACAAACATCATTTGGGATATGTTAATGGGTTGAATGCGGCGATAAAAAACCTGGAAAAAGCCAGAGAATCAGATGATTATAATCTGGTTCAACATCTTAGTTTAAAACTGGCCTTTCACGGATCCGGGCATTTACTGCATACGATATTATGGCAAAACATGTCTCCTGACGGTGGCGGAACCCCAAAAGGAGAGTTAGCAGAGGCTATTGTGGTCAACTTTGGCAGTCTGGAAAAATTCAACAAGCATTTTGTTGCAGCCTCGTCGACGGTTGAAGGAAGTGGCTGGGGGATTTTTGCGTTTGAACCTTTTGGCAAAAAATTAGTTGTTTTGCAAGCCGAGAAACATCAAAACTTAACCCAGTGGGGTGTTATACCTCTTTTGGTGGTTGATGTCTGGGAACATGCATATTATTTGAAATATCAAAATCGACGAAAAGATTATATTAAAGCATTTTTAAATGTTGTGAATTGGAACGATGTATCCAGGCGCTATCAAAAAGCTTTAAAATTGCTTTAATCCTTATTCGCAAGGCGACTTGTCAGATTCTTAAATCGAGCTGTATTAAAAAGGCCAAAAGCAGTATTTCCAAAATAGCGATATCTATATCGTAGCTTTTTACCGGCTTTTTTGATACAGCTTTATACATTTAATTTGTGCAAAGGATAGCAAAGGATTTATGTGGTTTGGAACTGAAGATGGATTGAATAAATAGAGTGGATATTCCTTTATAGTTTACAAGCACGATCCATTTGATACAACCACGATTTCAAATAACAGCATATTATGCATAGCAGATGTGTTTAATGGTGATCACAAGTTTTTTTTAAACAAATGTTCGATTATCATGGCGTTGACGATGTTTTTAAACGCAATGCCGATCAATCCGTTCAACAGGTGATTGATCGATTGGTCGAGGCGGGGCGTCAATGGCGTCCACATGCGAATCCCAATGACGACGTTACTTTTGTGGTGATAAAAACTTAAGAGCAGCAGGTAGAATGATAATCTGATAAGCCACGAATACTATGATTTTAAGACCATGGGAGGGAAAATGCCACTTCTTTTTGATATGCCTTATGATCAATTGTCCAGTTATCGGGGAACCAATCCATGTCCACAAGATTTTGATCAATATTGGGATGACGCCTTAAAAGAAATAGATGCAATGGATCCGCAAGTGGAGTTTATCAAAGCTTCCTTTCAGGCGCCCTTTGCGGAGTGTTATCATTTGTATTTTACGGGTTGCGGGGGAGCTCGTATACATGTAAAATATCTGAAATCTTTGACGAAAAGAGAGCCCCACCCTGCGGTTTTATTTTATCACGGATATGCCGGAAACAGTGGAGATTGGACGGAAAAACTGTCTTACGCCGCCAATGGATTTTGCGTTGCCGCAATGGACTGCCGGGGGCAGGGCGGAGAGTCGCAAGACAAAGGTGGAATGCGGGGCGGAACGCTGAATGGGCATATTATCCGCGGATTAGACGGCAAGAAAGAGAATCTTTTATTCAGGCAGATATTTTTAGATACCGCTGTTTTGGCGCGTATTATTATGAATTTACCCGAGGTAGATGAAGATCGGATTGGTGCCACGGGTTACAGCCAGGGTGGGGGGTTGACTCTGGCTTGTGGCGCCCTGGTACCGCAGATATGCCGTTTGGCACCGGTTTATCCTTTTTTATGCGATTATCAGCGGGTGTGGCGTATTGATTTGGCTCAAGGTGCATATGCAGAATTGAAGGACTATTTTCGCAGCTTTGATCCGTTACACGACCGTGAAGAGGAGGTTTTTATTCGGCTGGGATATATTGATGTGCAAAATTTATGTTCGCGAATAAACGCCAAAGTTTTTATGGGGACAGGACTAGCAGATAAAGTCTGTCCCCCTTCCACTCAATTCGCTGCGTATAATAAAATAAAAAGCGAAAAAAGCGTTGTATTTTATCCAGACTTTGGGCATGAAGCCCTGCCGGGACACCAAGATGCCATTTTCCAATTTATGAGCGAGCTTTTAATGGAATCGATCGTTTAACGAATTGAATCGGTACACCCCAGGGATCGCGCAGCATCATCATCGTGTCTCCGGCCGGGGTGGTGTTGATATCTTCGACCAGCACTGCTTTTGCATTTAACAGATTCTCCTTAAGGGTTTCCAAATTATCTGCCTGGAAAGCGAGGTGGAATTCCAGCGGAGACTTTTGTCGATAATCCGGCAGAGGAGCAGCGGGATTGTGAAATATTTCCATAACAACTCTGCCATCTGCATCGGCGAGAAAATGCATAAGATTGGTGTCTTGTTTTCGGACGATTTGCATTTCAAGTTGTTTTACATACCACTCTGCCATCTCTAAAGGTTTTGGTACGTTGAGACCGATGTGTTCCATCGCTAAATCACTCATTTTCCCTCCCTAAACGTTTTTTACAGGTGGGTCTCGTATTGTTTCTTATGGATATAATTCGAAACCGGAGATTTGTTTTTAAATCTCTTTTAATATAAAATAATGAAAATTATTGATAATAGTCAAACATTAGCTGCACAAAATAGTCAATATTCCTGGTACCAATCAGGCGTGTGAGCTCCGGCAACATCGTTTTTCACAAACGGCTGTTATCTCTCTTCTTGATTTGACAAAAAACGCACACGCTTTCCGACAGCAGGGAAATGGCTCCGTTGATGCCACAGAGAAACCACTATCTGGTCAGAATGGCCTTTTTTATTCTTTTTTCTTCATCAGCCGATATCTGGATGAGATAGACACCTGACGGGGCTGGTTGACCGGTTAATGTTTTACCATCCCAGACTATTTTGTGCATACCAGACGCCATAACGTGATTTGCCAACATTTGGATCATTTCTCCTTTGAGGTTATAAATTTCTATTCTGGTCTTGGTCGCTTCTGGTAGCGTGAATTGTATGGTGGTTTTATTGTTGAACGGGTTGGGGTAATTCTGAACAGCAGACAATTTAGGATCGGATTTTTTCCGGTTTTGATCGAACCTAAAACCCGGAGGCAAAGGAGGCAGTACCCCCTCTGATGACATCATCATTTTTGACAATGGAGCGGCGGAGCTATCGGCGCTTATTCTAACCTGACAATTACTTTTCGCTAAAACCCAGCACCCCTGATTGGCCTGCATATGATATCCGGAAACAAAAGAATGATTATCATTATCCCATAATGTGGCGGGCACTGAAAGAGCAGAAGGAGGGGTGGTTTTTATGTGATTGAAATTTACATTTTTGTATACAGCCCCCAACATGTTCCATCCTTTTTTCAAATCGATGGTGTATTGTGTTACCGGAATACCCTGAATGGTTATTTCTCCGGGATGCTGAATTTGAATCCAATAGGCTTTGTTCACTGACAACGTATCGGTATGTAAATAAATACCCAAAGCGGGATCATAATAATAGGCAAACGGTTGTGCGGTCGGGAATAGATCTCGCACGCACATTGAGGCCGCTCTGACGGTCACAGATATGAGATACCATCCCTTCATCGGAAATTTATAGTGTACAGAAGCCATGGCGGCCTGCGGGGTAAAGGATTCCTCTGGTGAAAATTCCGATCCGTTGAATGTATGGTCAATGGCCTGAACACTCCAATAATAGGTGGTTCCTGCTTTGAGGGTTTTCAGCTTTATATATCCGGCGGTACCGGCATTACCCGAACTGCTTACTTTACGGTTTCCATTTTCATCTGCAAGAGGCGAGATCACATCTGTTCCTCCTGGTGTGGTTCCCACTCTGAGATTATAGGTCAAGCCAAATTCATTATTATGCCACTGCAGCATTATGGCCTCATCGGCTTTGGGATCTTTTACGGGAAGGGTTACGGGTGGCAACAATTGTTTTCTTTTTTCTGAAATTTGATTTTTATATAACAATGAAAAAAGCTGCGAGCCATTATAACCACTCATAGCAATGTCAAGATCGCCGTCGTTATCATAGTCTCCCCAGGCTGCATCGCCATTTACAATGTTTTCAAGTTTGCTGTTTATTTTGGTAAACTGATGGTTGCCATCGTTGCGATAAATGGAGGTTGAATATTCATAGGCTTGATTATATCCGGTCAAAAGAATATCAAGATCACCATCAGCGTCATAATCTCCACCCTTTGCGACTCCGGATGCGACGCCATCGATTCCGGTATCAACCCGGGTAAAGCTATCACCGGCAACGTTTTGGTATAATTCTGTGATGATCTTCCGGTCCGATTCCCCCGATAGAAGGATATCCAAAAAACCATCATTGTTATAGTCTCCCCATTCCACATAACCAGAAGTGAGTTGGGGCAGAACAACGGGTATGGGTTTAAATTGGCCGGTTTCCATATTCTGATATATACATGTCTTGGATGCTTTGGTGCCGCTGTCTCCTGTGGCTAAAAGATCGACATAACCGTCATTGTTATAGTCTCCCCAGGAAATGGATTGGAATGCAGCATCAAAGCCGAGATCGATGGCTGTAAAGGCGCCATCGCCGTTGTTGCGGTATATTGTGGAAATGATTTCTCCGGAAACGGATTCACCGGAATGGAAAATATCCAGGTCTCCATCGTTGTCATAATCCACACCACTGGCACAACCATTATGATAAGGGTTTTGACAGATCGATTTATGCTCGTTAAATGTTTTATCGATGTTGATAAACAGTTTTAGAATATGCTGATTGTTTTCGTTCATTCCGCTGATAAGAAGATCGGGAACATTGTCATTATTAAAATCTTTCCATTCCGCCTTTCCTCCGATAACAGCCGGGAAATACTGCGGCAGCGCTCTGAATCGATCATTACCGATATTTTCATACAATTTTGCATCAAATTGCATATTGCTTTTACATCCTGTAATAAAGAGGTCGAAATCACGGTCATTATCATAATCCGCCCACTCTACGTTCCCGAAAAAGAGAGGTATAAAGTCTGTGTTTACCTTGACAAAGGGATTATCATACCCGGAACCTTCAACCAAAACCTCTATCATTTGTGTGCCATTGAAAATGCACTTGATCGTTTCTTGCAGCTTTTTTTCGGTTTGAGGTGTAAACCGGATATCCATATGAGCACTGTTTTCCGGGAAGATGTGCAGCGTCTCTTCTTCCGGAATAAAAGAGGAATGCGAAGAGCGAAGCGTAACCACAGCGACGGAAGAGGAGGAATTAAAAAGATCAAGCCGGATTTTTTTCGAATCGCCAACAGCCACTTCTCCAAAAGAGATACTGGTGGGGATAGCGCTGAAAAAGGTTTTATTCAAACTCGATAGAGCTTTAAATACATTCAAGCGACCCGCGGTTAGGCATTTTTCTTTCAGGGTGGGTAAAGGATCGACATTGTTTAATATATGATTTTTTATCCTGATATAGCTCAGCGAAGGATCCAGCGACAAAAAGAGGCCGGCTGTTGCCGCCACATAGGGAGCAGCCATAGAAGTGCCGCTATACAATGTATACTGATTGCCGGGAAAGGTGCTCAGGATAAGTTCACCCGGGGCTGCAAGGTCAACAGATATTGAGCCGAAATTAGAAAAAGAAGATTTTTTATCATATCGATCGGTCGCTGCGACTGAAATAATATTATCCAGATTATAACTGGCGGGATATGAAGGTGATGATCCATCGTTGTTTTTCGCATCATTCCCCGCAGCAACAACAAAAAGATGATTTGCTTCTTTTGCTGTTTCAATTGCATCTTTCAAAGCGTTGGAATAAAAATATCCGCCCCAGCTGTTATTCGATATTCGCGCTCCTTTATTCACGGCATATTCAAGTGCTTTTATAGCGCTGGAAATTGTGGCTTTTCCATTTTCATCAAAAATTTTTAACGCCATCATTTTTACATTCCAGTTCAATCCGGTTACGCCAATATCGTTATTACCGACAGCACCAATTATACCTGCACAGTGGGTTCCGTGACCTCTGTCATCAAGGGGGATATTATCATTATTGGCAAAATCCCATCCCCTTGTATCATCAATATATCCATTTTTATCGTTGTCAATGCCGTCGATGATTTCGTCTGGATTGTACCAGATATTGGCTTCAAGGTCACTGTGGTTATAGTCTATTCCTGTATCGATGACACCGATCAGAATTTCCTTGTTGCCTGTCGTTAATTCCCATGCTTCCGGTGCATCGATATCTGCATTCTCTGTTCCGCTATTTTGTCCCCAATTATGCAGGCCCCACAACTTTTCAAATGATGGATCCTTTGGATATATATTATAAAGTGAAAGAATATAATCGGGTTCTGCGTATTCGATGTGACCCCTGGACTGCAAATAATTAATCGCTTCTTTCACAGGAGAATCAATATTCCACAGCTGTGCATCTATCAGGGGGAGCGTTTTAATAGTAGTAGGGTTTAGCCGGGAGGAAAGCGAAGATATTGTTTTCTGAGACAGATTTTTTTTGAATTTGATAATAATTTGATTATACTTTTGGTTATTTGGGGACTGGCAATAAGAGACCGTTGTAGCGATCAATCCCCACCAAGTTAGTTTCAAAATCAAACGCCGTATTAAAGCGCCGGTCATTACAGCCTCCACAAGTAGTCAGTCGTATTCTCTTATTCTTTGTTCCAGAATTATTACGTCATAGACGCGTTCGACCCGATAAATTTTTATGTTCCTGCGGGATATATAATTTGCCCAAATGTATTGATTTTGTGTGGAAAATCGTTTAAAAACAATATAATTGTGACAGGTACGGGACACCGCATCGTTATTTGAAAACTCTAGAAAACGACATAACTAACTAAAAATTAATTTTTTGCGCCCAATTTAGAATAGCCCTGTCATTTTAATCGACAACATTGTTGCAAAAATTGAACCTGTTTCGAAGCTCCTGCTTCAGCGGGGTAGGGATAAAGCGAAGGATTAGGCTAGTTTGATAAATTCACGGCACATAATATCTATTGCTTCTGGCGAGTGTCCGGCTCCTTTTGGATCTGCATACCATTTGGGAATGAATCCACCATTGGGACGACCGAGCAAAGTTACCATTTTTCTGCAATACTCTCTGATTTCATCAGGCGTTCCGTTTACCATTGTATTTTGAATATCAACCGGTGAGTAAAAGGTTATTCTGCCCCCAAATCGCTTGCCGAGCAGTTCGAGTCCCATATTTTCCTGTTGATCCATTTGGATGACATCGAGACCGATTTCTATCAGGTCGTCGAGAATATCGATGATGTTGCCACAGCTATGCAGCAAGGTCAGCAAGCCGGCTTTGTGGGCAGCAGCAAAAATTTGCTGATAACGGGGTTTCCATATTTTTCGCCATTCAGCGGGGGAAATCATGAGCCTGTTCTGCAATCCCCAATCATCCGAAAAGATATAGCCATGTGCTCCCAAGGCACTGAATTTTTCAATAGCTGTAAGATTCATTTCAACGAGCACATCGATAAGATCACCCAATTTGTCCGGATTCTCGTAGATATCAATCCAGGTATTTTCGAGGCCGCGGATAAAGTGTACTCGTTCATAAATAGAGATCCCGTTTGCGAGAACAAATTTATCTCCGGCTTTTTTGACATCTTTTGCGGCCTTCGACCATCTTCCGGGATCGTCGACGTTGGGAATCTGCAGGGAATTCAAATCCTTCCAACTCTTAAGCGGGTAGTCTTTCACTTCGCCGAGATTCATTTCTCCGATATTATGCCAGAGTGCACCCCATTCATCGATCCCTTTTCGCGGACGGTCGTCAGGCGATGGTTCCATGCAGATGTTATAAAAATCGGTTCCCCATTTTTCAGGAAAATCATACGGTATCCGCTCGGCACCGCGGAAACGTATCGTACGACTGACGATTTCTTTGGATGTCATTTTTTTAACCTTTCATCGATTAAATCCTACCTGCGTTTGTATCCATTTGAATTGCTGATTTGATTTTTGCTTGCAGAACAAGAAATGTCACAATTAATAACGGAAAAATACCCATGCCAATACCAGCTCCATACAGTGGGGACAGGAACAGTAAAAAGTCATAAATTCCATGGATCATGATAGCAATGAATAGCCCTTTTAGAAAATAATAATTTTCATTATCGCGAAATTTTGCCAATCCGATATAAAATCCCATCAAACCGGATGCCAGCGCATGCAGCGGAATAGCCGTAAACGCACGGATCAAGGCAATAGAGAGGTTTCCGTTCAGCACATAGAGTATGTTTTCCAGGCAAGCAAATCCCAGGCTGGCGATTACCGTATAAATAATACCATCCATAATTTCATCAAATTGAACGTGATTATAAGCGTATTTTTTTACGATAATGAATTTAAACAACTCTTCGGAGAGTGCGGCAACGAAAAATGCTCTGAAAAAAGCGTGTACAACATATGAGGATCCGAGATATGATTTAAGGGATGAAATCAGGGCTTCTAAAAAGGCTACCGGAAGGGTAATCAACAAGCCGATAATGAAGAGTTTGATGATCAATCCGGTGGGCTCGGGTTTGCGTTTATCCTGTTTGTTGTAATAATATACAAGAAATATGGCGGGGGGGGTAGGCCTTATTAAAAAAAAGACAAAATACAATTTTTTTTCTTTTTTTTTTTTTTTATTTTTTTTGGTTAAAAAAAAAAAAAATTTTTTATGTGGAAAATAA
>CAZSOP010000021.1:0-18894 GCA_964608385.1 uncultured Cytophagia bacterium | reverse complement strand
GGTTTGATCTTCAGGTAAAAAAAGAATCCTATTTCTACGAAATCGTTACAGACCTTCAAAATCGTCTGATCACATCACAAAAAAAAGCATTAAAAAAATTAACCATAAAAAATCTGTTGGATCAATCAATCGAAAAAAAATAGTCTATGCGATTTCTCGTCGTATCTGTGCTGCTGATGTTTACGCAGCTCAATGGACAAATTGTATTGTCGGAAATAATGTTCAATCCGACTGGAGTCGAACGTTATAACGAATTCGTGGAACTTTATAATTCCAGCCCTCACGATAGTATCGATCTCAACGGCTGGCTGATCTCGGATGGTGAAAAATTTAATACAATTCGGTCCTATGATAAAAATTGCCTTCTGAAACCGTTGCAGTATGCGCTGTTGTTTTCGCCGAATTATTTTTCAAATAGTACTTGCTATGATTCCCTTATCCCCGAGAACACTTTATTACTGACTATTGATCCGTCAACATTTGGCAGTTATGGATTATCAAACAGCCGGAACGAAGAAATATCTCTATTCAAACCCGATACCACACTCGTAGAAAAGTATCAATATACAATCCCGAATCCAAATGGTCACTCTGAGGAAAAAAGGATTCTCAACTTGGGCAATAATCCGGCAAACTGGGGTAATTCCATCAGCTTGAACGGAACCCCGGGTTTTCAAAATTCCATTACCCCTCCCGACTTTAGTTTTCAACTCTCCGACATTAAAACAGGACCGGACCGGCCAAATCAAAAGGACAGTATTTTTGTATTTATTACACTCCGGAACACCGGGGTTGCGCCACTTGATATCTTTATAATCCATTTCGGGAAAGATACAGATCAGGATTCAATATTAGACCAGGATGAAATCATCATAACTGAACAAAAGGTAAAGGAATTATCCTGGGGTGACAGCCTCATCTTCGAAATAGCGCTTCCGCCGCAACACATCGGCCTGCATCAATATACAGTACAAATTCAATCCGGAAATGATTCGCTGTTCTTAATACATCGCGACCATGTCAGCATATTTGTCGACTATTCAAAGCAAGATCTGATTATCAGCGAAATCTATTATGACGGAACCGAAAATAACTTTATTGAACTTTGCAATACAACTGAAAACGATATTCCCTTGCATAATTTTCAGCTCTGCTTTGTGACATCAAAAAAGAAGATACAATTTTCAAACACGCTGGTGCTGAAAAGTAGAGACTACCTGTTACTGGTCGAGGATAAAAACAAATGGATTCAGGGGATTTGCCTGCAAGAAATTAAACCTCTTTTTGAAGATATAATACCTGAGAACATAGCAATGATGCTTCGTACCGACTGGGGAAGCACAATCGACTCTGTAAGCTTGACTGTTGAAAAGGATATCTGTTCGGTTGAAAGATCGGAAAACTTTGCATTGACAAGATGTCGTCATCCGCAAGGGAAAACACCTGCCGGCATGAACAGCACTGGTACAAAGATAAATGATTTATATGCCGAATTAACACATATCAGTCAGGATTCACTATTTATCGTCGATGATAGAGATTTCAACCTGGAATTCTGCGTCAACAGGTTTGGCAGAAACACAAAAACGGATTACACGCTTTCTCTATACAAAAACGACCAAATCGTCTCTGTTTGGCATCATTCCGGAACGATAACGATGAAAAAATATTCCTACCGCTGTCACAATCTGACCTTTGGCGAGCACAACTGTAGACTCGTTATAGAGAGTAGCCAGGATACGCATATTTGGAATAATGATATCAAATTTACATTTTTTGTGCCTTGCCAATATAATGCAATCGTTATAAACGAGATCATGTACAATACCACAAAAAAAATTGAAGAATGGATAGAGCTTTTCAACACAAGCGATATGGATATTAATCTAAAGGATTGGCAGCTTGCCGATCGGAAGAAAAGTATTGTTTTGTCTGAATCAACCAAAATTATTCGGCCGTTTCAATACCTCCTCATTGCCAATCAGCCGCTGGATGATCCGGATCAAACGGTGGAAATCATCGTCAATGACAATTTACCGGAACTGAATAACAGTGGTGATGAGATAAAACTTGGCGACCCCGTCATGACTCTTGTTGATTCCACAGACTATTCCGATTGCGGAATGTCCGACAAAAACATCTCCCTCGAACGGATACGTTACGAAGAAAATTCAATGGACCCTGCAAACTGGCAATTTTCAATCGACTCAACCGGCTCCACACCTGGGCGTTTGAATAGTCACAGTCCCAGGAAATATGATGCCGGTATTCAAGACGTCAACTTTTATATCACAGGCGAATCACTGCCGTATAATAAAGAATCTGAAATTTGCCTGGTGGTCGAAAACAGTGGCAGAAATACGCTTGAAAACATATACATACAAATTTCAGCCGCACCCATTAACGACTCCCTGAATCAATCTTTAATTGCAGAACAGATGATTGCCGGCCTGACTCCAAAAGAACAAAAGCAGATCTCGGTTATCTGGCATACTCCCCCTCCCGGGGTTCATTCTCTGATCATACAGCTAACTCAGAAAATGGATATGAATCCTCTCAACAATTGTAAAAGGATCGACGTAACTGTAGGGTATCCGGTTGGTTCTGCGGTCATAAATGAAATAATGGCTTCTCCCGCACCTGACCAGCCGGAATGGTTTGAAATATACAACCCCGGCGAGGATCCCATTGAACTGTTGCATTGGTCATTCAGCGATAGCGATACATCTATCCGCCACCCTCTGGTTGGTCAGAGTACCCTTTTACACACAAAACATTTTGCGCTCATTTCCGCTGAGCTGTTTTCACCTGTTGATGAGAACGAGACAATCTCGCTTCAGACGGAAACATTTCCCGCTTTAAACCCAAGTGATTGCATCTATTTAATAGATGGAATAGGAACAATTGTCGATAAAATTGATTATGGTGCTTTGGGAATTGATATCAGGGGCAAAAGTATGGAACGAATAAATCCAAAAGTCGGTTCTCTCAACAACAATTGGTCGGTATGTGTCGATCCCCGCGGACATACCGCCGGTTCGACCAACAGCTTGTTCGTCGACATTCCGCAGAAAAAAACAAAGCTATCTATATTTCCCAACCCCTTTTCTCCTAACGGCGACGGAATGGATGATCTTGTAGCAATAACATTTATGCTTCCGGTTCATACCGCAATGATCAATATTCGTATATTTGATTGCAATGGTAGAATGGTTCGCTTTCTCTCTAACAATCAACCGGCGGCAGCTAAAACCACCCGGTTTTGGAATGGCCGGGACGATTCAGGACGTCCTTGCAGAACCGGCATTTACATTATTGCTGTTGAGGCGTTTGAACGGGAAAACAGATGGCTTGAAAAAATGATCAAAACGGTTGTGTTGGCATCCTATTAAATTTTTTCGTCATCGCTTATTTGTACGTGAACATTTATAGGAGGAGGTGGTGGAGCATCCTGCTGATTGAAATGATAGCCGATTTTTTCTCTGCGCAATAAAGAATCACAAGTGACGGCTTTCATCTCATTTAGTTTTTCGGTGGATGCAATATTTATTGCTATTTAAAGCTCTGGTAATATAAAACGGAATGTTCTGGTTCATGAAGGAACGATAACCCGCAAAGCCTGTTTTTCCACCGATAACTTTATACGCTTACTTGCATAACCGGGTTCCCCATCGGAATGAAAAGGACCCGGACTTTCTCTGATAATTTCAAGCTCCCGGGCTTGATATCTTTCATATTTGCGAATTTTATCGATTTTACCCGTAAACAATTTAGGCAGATGGTACAGTCCATAGAGCAGATTTATACGATGCAAAATGCACACATCGAGCAAACCATCATCGACAGAAGCATATGGAGCAATAATAGCACCATTACCCCACTGTCTGGTGTTCGCGATTGCAACCAAAAGAGCCGGCGCAATAACCTGCCGGCCATTGAATTTCAGAATAAATACCTCCGGACGGTAGTATAAAAATTCTTTAAAACCAATGGTAAAATACGGTAAAGGCCCCCGTAAACTGGAATCGTCAAATAACTTTCCGATCAGGGCGTCAAATCCAACCCCGGCAACAACAAAATAGTATCGATCCTCGATCCTTCCGGCGTCGACCTTTTTAATAGTACCATTCAGCAAAAGTTTTGTCGCTCTGCGTATGGACATGGGAATATTCAGTCCGCGCGCGAATCCATTTCCAGATCCCATGGGAACAACAGATATCGCTACATCGGAATGAACCAGAGCAGATGCCACTTCATTAACCGTGCCATCGCCTCCAATAGCGGTAACCGCATCGTATTTTTTATCGATACAATCCTTTGCAAGCTTGTGCGCATGCCCCTTGTATTCCGTAACGACAAAATCATAGGAAAAAGGAGCCGTTTCACAAAACTTTTCTATTATTCTCCTTATCAGAATGCTGCTTTTAAGAATACCGGATTTGGGATTATAGATAAATCTTATTTTTTTTAGACCCAGTTGATTATCCATTGAAAAGTTTATCCTCTCGTCGTAAGGCCAGATTAGTGTTGCAAAGCAGCTTGCATGTGTTCAATAAACTTTTCCGGGCCGATAAAGCCAATTTCCCGCAATTTTTTATTTTCTTCTCCCCGATGATTGATAAACACCAGCGTTGGAAAGCCTTCAACCTCAAACCTTTTCATCAGAGCTTCTGTTGCTTTTGATGGCGTTGTACAGTCAACCTTGATCATATTAAAAAAGGAGGAGAGGCCTGCAACCTCATCATCTTGAAAGGTCTCCCGATCAAGCTGTTTACAGGGCGCACACCAGTCAGCAAAAAAATCTATAAAAATGGGCTTTTCAGGATTAACGATCTCCTCAATGTCCTGGCCGGAATAATAAATCCAGTCAATTTTGGTTTCCTTTACAGCAAACAATGCAGAATGCGTCCATATCACTCCCGCTGTTATCAAAAGGATACCAACTATTGCCCGAAACCATTTAAATCCTTTTGTATAGCCCGATTCCTGATCGAGAAAACCGAGATATAATCCGGCAAAGATCGTTAAAAAACCAAGCTGAAATCCCAGTTTATCTTCTGCACGCATAAACTGAGGCAGCAAAAAATAAATGGCAACGCCAACCAGAATAATCCCAAAAATTTTTCGTACCCAAATCAGCCAGATTCCGGATTGAGGTAATTTTGTCAGTAATCCTGAAAACGTACCGAGAATCAAATAGGGAACCCCGAGACCAAGTCCCATAATAAAGAACAACACGGCGCCTTTAGCCACCAGTCCGAGTTTGGCAACTAAACCGACCAATCCGATTATGATCCCAGCGGCGCATGGAGCGATGACGACACCGACCGTAAGCCCCATAAGTAAAGCCCCTATCAGTCCCTGCCGCTGTCCCCCCATCTTGGTGAGCAACCAGGATGGAACGGTAATCTCAAACGCACCGAACATACTGGCAGCCATTGATAAAATAATCAAAACAATAACCATAATAAACCAGGGACTGGAGAAAAGAAACCCCCATTGTTTTCCGGCCAGACCGGAAACAAGTCCCAAAGCAGAAAATGACAGGGCTATACCTATCAGATAGAGCAAGGCGTTTAAAAAGCTGGAACCGGTTGATCGGGCACTTTGACCGCCAAAATAACTGACGGTTAAAGGGATAATCGGATATACACAGGGGGTCAGATTGAGGCTGAGACCGATAAAAAAGAAAAAAAACAGAGCATAAACGCCTCTGTCAATAATTTGTTTGGCCCTGTATTCATCTTCTGTCAGAGACACCTGGAAAGTGGGTGTATCTTCATAATCGGTAAAAAGATCGGCATTTATAATACCTGGCGAAACAGAGTCTGTCGTTGTGACCATGGAAAACTGCAGGGGGTGGGTTTTCGGCTGAAAGCAAGTTTGGTCATCACAACCTTGATAAGAAAGCGATCCGGTAATATTGATACTATCCTTGGGTATAGGATCAGTCGAGCGCAGGTTAATATAAATAATCGCTCGATTTTCATACACATTTAACGTTTCATCTGTAAACAGAGCCCGTTTAACCGGATCGGGGTAGGAGATTTCCTCAACAATAAGACAGGACTGAGGTTGAATGGTTACTACGGTTGGGATCAAAAAATCTTCTGTGGTTTCATGTGCATTGATGTGTAACTCTGGATGAATATCGAGAACAACAGCCAATTTAAACTCGGTGTTAGGTGGCAATTCTTCCAGGTTCGCGGCGATTTTAAAATCGAGAACGTTTTTGTCCAGGCCAAACTGGGCAAACAGAGAGTTGGTTAACAATAGTAAAATCAGCAGATAGCTTGTTTTCATAGCGTTTCCCATACAAGACATAAAAAAAGGATTCCAAAAGAATCCAGATCGATAGATTTTGTTCTAGTCGGTTGACTTATTTAGAGCTGAGATAGCCTTCCTTTTTGGCATAATTTTCGAGAAATTTTTGCAATATTCGACGACCTCTGAAGAGCCGGGACATTACCGTACCAATGGGGCGATCGATCATTTGTGCGATCTCTTTATAAGAAAAATCTTCAACATCAGCCAGTAAAATGACAATGCGAAACTCTTCGGATAATTGGGTCAAAGCGCCGCGAATGTCATCATCAAACAATTCATTATACTTCTCTTCGTCGTAACCGGACCATTCATCCTTGAGATCGGACTTTTGTTCGCTTTTTAGGCCATAATCAACTTTCTCAAGATCAACGTGCTGAGGGGTCTTGACCTTTTTACGATATTTATTAATAAATGTATTCATCAAAATTTTAAAAATCCAGGCTTTAAAATTTGTCCCCTCTTCAAATTTTTCAAAAAACCGAAAAGCCCGCAAATAGGTATCTTGAACGAGGTCTTCCGCTTCCTCCGTGTTTCTGGTTAGTCTTAAAGCGGTACTATAGAGCGAATCCATATGCTCAAAGGCAATATTTTCAAAAGAATTTTTCTTGTCTTGACTTGAGAGTTCCATAATCTTTAGTAGAAAATGTTCAATTTACATTATTTAAAATTATAAAAAAATACCAATAAAACCAAACAGTTTTATTATGAATCGTTAAAAAGACTACATTTCGGATTCATCAAGCCATCGGCTGATACGCCATTTGCCATCATAATTGGATTTTTTAAAATTAAATATAGCGCTTCCCGTTAAAACAAATTCACCAGGATCGCCGAATAGATTTAAACGAAGGGTTTTTGACAATTCCGCTTCGTTGTCCTCGATGATCTGATAGATCGTATTGTTCCAGGTAAGACTGATCGTGTCGAAATTACGAAATAATCTCCCCGTAGTTTTTAGATCAACATCACGGTTCCAGGAAACGAACCGACCGGAATTGCTCAAGGTAGGATCAAAATAGACAAAAACAAAAGAGCTGTCTAATAAATCCGCGTAAACAAGAGAGTCTTTGAAGGTATAAGCATAAACGAAATTTTGTAATACTTCGTCAGGCGAGGTTTGATCGGTAAGAATAATCCGCGAAATTTCACCCTCGTCGAGCCTGGGAGCAAAAGGATTTTTACAGGCGATCAGAAAGAGGGTAAGAAGAAATATCTTTTTGACCATCATGTTGCAGCAAATAAAAAAGGCGGTGCTTTTAACACCGCCGGTATGCAATTACTTTAATTGGAAAACAACAGGTATGGCAACCCACACTTTTACGGGTTTATCGCGTTGTTTTGCGGGTTTCCATTTCACGGATTTAATAGCTGCAACAGCAGCTTCATCGCATCCGTTATTTCCCAGAGATTTAAGAATTTTTGTTTGTACAACCCGTCCCTGGCGGTCAATCAGACAATGTACGACAACACGTCCTTCCACGCCGGCTTTGCGTGCGATTTCAGGGTATTCCAGATTTCTCTGTATAGCACCAAAGCCACCGATAGGCGCAGGGGGTTCATCATATGCTACAAATATTTGTGCTGATTCGTCGACTTCATTCTGAGGAGGTGGTGGCGGGGGTGGCAGTTCGGTCAAGTCAATATCTGTTGTTTCTATGGTAGCATCCTCAGGAATATCTTCATCTTCGCTCTCTATTGGTATAGAAGGACGAGAAGGAGCAGGTGCTCTTTTTTGTTGCTCGGTTTGTTCTATTTTTTCAACATTTATCTCAAGATCGATTTTTTCCACTTTGCGAATATTCCGGTCGAAACGTTTAAAACCTTGAAATATAATGATCAGTAAAGCCAGAGCAATAATAAGAGCCAGCTCGATTGTCTTTTTGTACTTTAATCTTAAATCAACTTTAGGATTTTTCCTGAAAGCCATTTTTATCACCTCAATCTGCAGCTGTTCTTGTTGAATAATTAATGTTAAGTGCTGTTCCTCCGACTTCTCGGAGTTCCTCCTGAATATCCGTCACATTTCCCATTTTGACCTCTTTATCAATACGTAACGACACCAATTTCATGGGATGAAGAGGATCAGCAACTTTATTGTAGACCAAATTACGGATCGCATTTACCTCAACAAGACGATCATCAATCGAAATATTCCCGGAACGATCCGCCCATATAACCGCTATATTCCTTTTGCCTTGTAATTTTTCTATTTTTCTGGCGTCAGGTAAAACCACTGGTAATCCGCTTGACTCTTTAAAAACCGTAGAAACCATAAAAAAGATCAAAAGCATAAAAACGATATCCGGCAATGATGCGGTCGGAATACCAGCAGTAACATCCGCCTTTCTTTTAAATTCCAAGTCCCAACTCCTATAATTTAAAACGCTTCAAATTTACTCAAGTTCCTAAGATTCCGGTTCAGCGATTGAAATACGAGAAGCATTCGCCTGCTTTAATTCATCGATAACATCAATATAAATATCGTATTTTGTGTTGCGGTCGGTCTTTACCGAAAGAATGAGCAAGGGGTTTTCTTGCAGCATCAGGCGAACTCGATCTTTAATCTGCCGCAGTTCTACGGGCTCTTCGTTAAGCATAATCTGGCCGTCTGCATTGATGAGCAGACTGGCAATGTTTTTCTGGCGCACCTTCTTTTCTTGGCCCTTTTCCGGAAGCACCAACGACAATCCCTTGTCCACATCCACGGTCGTTGTAACCAGGAAAAAAACCAACAATAAAAAGGCAATGTCAGCAAGCGAACTTGTTGGGATTTCGACCTCTTTTTTTCGTTTTTGTAAAGCCATGTGGCGAGTCTCCCAAAAATTTATTTCTTCTCAAGGGCGATCAACGTATCGACCAGCTCGTTTGAACTTTCTTCCATATCGATGATTAATTTGTCGATCCGTGATACAAAAAAGTTATGAAAGGTTTGAATAATAATAGCAACCACCAAACCAAACAATGTGGTTAACAGTGCTACCGAAATACCGTCTGCAACAATTGTGGGAGAAATGTCATTCGCTGCAGCGATGGCTTCAAAAGCCTTAATCATGCCCCAAACGGTTCCGGTAAAACCCAACATCGGAGCAATACTGATCACCGTTGACAGCCAAATCAGTCCCCTTTCCAAAAAAGCCATTTCAATTGCACCGGCACTGGAGACCGCTTTTTCAACACTTTCAATTCCCTGATCTGAGCGCATCAAACCAGCATGAAAAATCGAAGCAACCGGTCCACGAGTGTTTTCACAAACTTCGATAGCAGAATCAACGCCTCCTGAACCAAGAGCTTCTTTCACCTTGGCGAGAAATTTTCTGGTATTGACCGAAGCCCGACTGAGCGTCCATAAACGTTCTATACTAATCATGATTCCAATAACCAATAGGACCAAGATCGGCCACATGAAACCTCCGCCTCTGTTAAACAATTCAACCATTCTGACCATTCCTCCAAATCTTAGTTAAAAAAATGACAGTTAATTTGAGTTAGTTTAGTATTTTTTAGCCAAAAAGTCAATACTTTTTTCACTTCGATTCCTGCCACGAGTTAAGAGACAGTATCTCGGCCGCTTTTGGCAGTAGATTCAACGCCAGTTGCACCTCTTTGTCCGCAGTTACCCTGATACGATAATAATGCTCAGAATCCCACACGTGCCGCGCTATTTCAGCCTTGATCATGTTTTGAATAAACGCGATATCCTTATCAAACGTTTCCCGCTCGAATTCTATCTCGCGTTTATGTATCAGGTCAATAAAATCCGTGATCATCGCATCGGTGACCTCAAAAGTGTTTGCAAAGTCATCGAAATCTCTAAAAGAGTCCTTGCGGTTGGATGCAATTTTTGAACCGAAATCAAAAAAGAGGCGCTTGCTCAACAACTGATTAGTAAGACCCGTTATTTTCTCTCCGACTACCGCAGAATCGGGTGTAATGCCGCCGCCTCCATATACCTTACGACCTGAAAGTGTATCGAAAACTTTACGGCTTGTATCATCGGTTGCAACTTTTTTATCATCTTCTTCTTTATAGGCATCAAGATAATAATCCATCAATCCATGATCATAAGGTCTCTGTATCAAGCGGCCGCTCGGTGTATAGTACCGGGCAACGGTCAGTCGAATAGCGGACCCATCTCTTAAGGTGATCTGATTTTGTACCAAACCTTTACCGAAACTCCGCTGTCCGACAATCAAACCACGATCGAGATCTTGTATGGCGCCGGCAACAATCTCAGAAGCACTCGCTGATCCGTGATTGACCATCACCACAAGGGGATACATCGGATGCGTGCTAAAATTGGATGAGTAAAAATCTTCGTTCATATGTTCAATACGCCCCCGGGTATAAACAACTTTGTAACCTCCCGGCAAAAACTTGTCGGCCACCTGTACAGCTTGTTCCAACAAGCCGCCGGAATTATAGCGCAAATCCAGAATTAATCTTTCCATACCCTTCGAGCTCAATTCCTGAAGCGCTTCTTCGAGCTCTTCCTCGGTCGTTTTTGAAAATCGTCCCAGATAAATATAGCCTGTTTTCTTGTCCTGCAATAAAAACGCAGCTATAACACTATAAATCGGTATTTTGCCACGCGTAATCACCACGTCAAAAACTTCCGATTCTCCAGGACGGCGAATGGTCACCTTAACTTTACTGTTAGCCGGTCCCCGCAACTTTTTTATAACCTCGGTTTCTGTAATGCCATATGTCGACTCTCCTTTGATCCGTATAATCTGATCCCCGGGAAGCAAACCAACAGCTTCGGATGGACCACCAACGATTGGGGATACGACCGTAAGAATTTTATTGCTCACAACAAATTCGATACCGATTCCTTCAAAAAATCCCTCGAATTCCTCGGTCACTTTTTCCATGTCTTTTTTTGGAATATAAACCGAATGCGGATCAAGCTCACTCAACATCCCCTCAATAGATCCGGTTATCATTTTTTCACTTTTAACCGGCTGTACATAGTACCGCTTCACATAGGTAAACACCTCGACAAAACGGTCCAGTTGTGCCCGCGCATTATCCTGCGAATATCCATTACGTTGACCGTAACGAATAAAAAATGTTCCTAAAACAGCAACAACAAAGACCGCAAGCAAAACTTTTTTTCTTCTAAAATAATACATACATTATCCCGATTTATTAAGTTGAATGTCTATTTTTGTCTTCCACATCTTCTGAGGCTCTACAGCGAACCTCCAGCTCGGAACAACAACAGAGCTCTGATAAATACGCTCAAAGCCGCCTTCAGACATTGAAATGGTTTCAATGGGAAGTCGCCAAATATGGGTTTTCTCTTCAAAACCAAAACCAATATGCACATCAAGCCAATCATCATGAATTTCTAGAGAATCACCTATCAGTTCGCCTTTGCCGGCCAAATTCCGGTTGTCTTCAGCAATATCGGTATGTTGATAATAGCGATCATGCGCATTTCCTGCCAAAAGCGAAAAGGGAAATTCTGTCGCAAACCACAATTCCAGGTTTTCATCGGACAAATTTTGAATATCATAATAGACGATCAGTTGATCAGACGATGTAATATGAACGTTTTTTCGTAACCGAACCGGTAACGCCTTCTCCTCAAAACGGATAAACCCATTGCGAAAAAGCAAGAGTTCAATTTTATTGCCCCGTTTCGACAGATTGACCTCGTATGGTTGGTCGACAAAATCTCCCAGCTCATCATATTTGGCCTTGTAAAAATCTTCCAGAGTGGTTTCGGATGCAAAAAAATGATCGACCAAAGCAGAACGCCGATACCAATCATAATGTAGATAATTTTCCAGTCCTTCTTCTTTGGTCATTATGCGGTCATGAATACTGGCAGCCTCTTCTGAAGCGTTTTCATTTCGCTTTACAGCCATATGCAACTTTTGATGATATCCCTCTTTCCTGCGCGTCATGGTGTCGAGCAAATTGATTTCCCGCGCCTTATAATCCCATTCAAAAAGATGCCCTCCAGTATGAGGACTAAAAAACAGGGTCATTTTGTCACTTTCGATGATATAATCGTCGTGGCCATCACCATCAACATCGGTCTGATGAACCTGAAGCCAAGTCAATGTCCGGGATTGCAAGTGCTCGATACGATCCATTTCCTTATCTGCTTTAATAATATATTGATATATCGTATGTCTGAGATGAGGCAAATACAATCCGCCAAAAACACCATGCCAATAAGGACAATTACATTGTGCAGCATATAGATCATCGCGTGCCTGCTTGAATTTTCTTTCCTCTGCAAAGCGCCCGAGCCTCTCAAGACGCTGGGAAGCCCAGAGCATTCTTTTGTGCATATTATTGGATTCCGGATATTTGGCCAAAAAATTTCGCCAAAATCCTCCACGGACAAACACCTTATCTTCAGCAGCAACACCCTTTTCGTCAAGCCACTGTTCAAATTTTTCATATCGCTCATTCGCCGTTGCCGGTAGCGCCCATTCCATCATTTCCCGGTAAGAAGCTGTAGGTAAGTAGATTCTGCCCACCGGATCGAGCTGCTCTAGGGCCTGCTCAAAGGTAATGATGTTTATCCAATCGCTGTTCTCATCGAGCAAAGTAAAAAACCGATCAAGCCATCCCTTTTCATAACATTGCGCATAGGTGTCCGGCCAGATTCCGAATTTTTCACCATCATCAGCAAAAACCAAAAGACGGTTTGCATCAGCCGTAGCCAGTTCGGATAAATACGCTATGGTTTCTTCAGGGGGGCGGAACGGTATTGTATATCGCAACTTTTCACTGATCGGAAAGATTTTAAGGGTAGAGCCATTGTGCTCAGTAATATAGTATCCATAAAGCGCCTCTTGCTCCAACCCGGCATACTTGAAATGAGAATCGTCTATCACTGTATAATCAACGCCTGTGTTGTGAATCGGTTCCGGCAAATCCGGTTCCCAGACACGCTCAGCAAGCCAAATGCCCCTGGATTGAAATCCAAATTTTGCTTTGATATACTTGCTCTGTTTTCTAATTTGGCCAATCTTATCCCTGTCGGGTATTGTCGTTAGAATGGGCTCATAATATCCACCGGTCATCAATTCAAGTCGATTTGTTGAAACCATATGCTTGAGAAGACGAATAAACTCGGGATGATTTTCTTCAAACCACTCGTAGAGTATTCCGGTATAATGCTGAACGATTCTAATGTTGGAATAAGGCTCATAGGTCTTTAAAAAAGGGAGATAAGCTTTCTCATAAGCACTTTTAAAAACAAAATCGAAATTACCCACTGGCTGATGATTGTGTAAAGCCAAAATCAGATTAATCTTGTTCACCCGTCTTCCCTCTCCAAAGGTTGTATTTCATTCGCAATGGCATGGGCAACCTCCAGAGTCGAAGAGGTACCCCCCATATCATATGTTCTGGCTTTGCCCGCCGCAATAACATTGGCGATTGCGCGTTCCAGCAGATCGGCTTTGACGCTCTCCTTCAGGTAATCCAGCATTAACCGAGTGGTAATCAACATAGCCAGAGGATTAACCTTATACTGACCGGCATATTTGGGTGCGGAACCATGCGTAGGTTCAAAAAGTGCATAATCTTTTCCAATATTGGCACTCGCGCCGAATCCAAGTCCACCCACCAATTGAGCGCACAGATCGGAAACAATATCTCCAAACATATTGGTGGTCACCAGAACACCGTAATCCTGCGGATTTTTAATTAACCACATACACATTGCATCAATGTTGGTTTCCCACAATTCAATGTCAGGATACTCTTTTGCGATTTTTCGCGCTTCTCTTACCACCAATCCACTGGTTTCCCGCAACACATTGGGTTTTTCCACAACGGTGACGCTTTTATATCCCTTGTCTCTGGCATAATCAAAGGCCGCACGAATGATCCGTTGAGTCGCTTGACGGGTAATCAATCTCACGGAAATCGCCATATCATCCGGAGAGATATGAGAAAACCGCTGCATCTTCGGATGCTCCTTCAGTGTACTTAGCACCCGTTCCGGCACAGGATGATATTCTATACCGGCATACATGTCTTCCGTATTCTCACGAAAAACCACCAAATCAATATCATCTCTGTAATTCAGGGGGTTCCCTTTATACGCCTTACACGGACGTAGATTTACGGCAAGGCTAAATTCCTGCCTTAATCTGACGATGGGACTAAAATAAACATTTCCCGTTTCCTTTAATTGAGGGGCAAGTTCTTTTTCCGCTTCTTCTTTTGGTTTTGATGTGATTGCCCCAAAAAGACAACAGTCCGTCTTTTTCAGCAAATCGATTGTCCGATCGGGCAATGGATTTCCTTCGCTGCACCAAAATTCCCATCCAACATCACCATGCATAAATTCTGCATCCAACTTGATAGCATCTAAAACAATTTTTACCGCTTCCATTACATCATTTCCAATACCGTCACCGGGTAACCATGCAATTTTGTGTTTCGTCATTATTCTTTCTCCTATCATTGACAGGCATTTAATCAGGAATTAAAACACTGCAAAATTTTAGTTTACTGTATTCAAATCAAGGAATCAAGGAAAAACAAACAAAAAAAGTTTAAAAATTAAACAATATCGTAAACCGCTGCGAATTACCCAAATCCGATCGAAAGGGTACGTAGGCATAGTCAAGTCGGGCAACCTGAACATCAAACCCAAAACCTGCACTGATAGACTTTTCTTCATAATTGTACTGATAACCACAACGCAAGACCAATAGGTCCATAAGTTTATACTCAACTCCGCCGTTAATATGGGATTTTTCATCAAAAATATGAACAAAATCCAGATTCAGGCAAAGTTGTTTATCTAAAGTTTCGTAACTCGCACCAAATCGAATTATTTTAGGCAACTCTATGCTTTCGCGTCTCATTTCCACCGTTTTTCCAAAATTTTGTGCCACCGATCCGATCTTCAAGCCAGTCACATCAAGGGCATATATAACGCCCAGGTCCACAGCAAAACCGTGGGCGGTTTCGACGTCGAGTTTTTCGTAGAGATATTTTATATGAACAGCCGCTGAAAAACGCTTTGTAAGCCGATGACTGTATCCGAGACCGATGGTAAAGTCCTGAGCGGTAATCTCTCCGATGGGCTCTTCGGAGGCGACAACTCTTTTTTCAATACCCTCTACAGTTGTAAGAATGGAGGTGAATCCGATTGCACCTTTCCGGGTTGGCCAGACAGCGCTGGCTGAAGAGTGTTTGATGTCCTGTATCCAACGATTATACGTAAAATGTGCCTGAGGATTATCAAGTGCCGTGATACCTGCTGGATTCCAGAACAATCCGCTGGCATCATCGGATCGTCCAACAAACGCTTCACCCATAGCAGAGGCTCTAGCGCCGGTTCCAATTTTCAGAAAAGAGAGTCCCGTATTGCCGGCTGCAAAGCAAAACTGAATTCCCGCCAGCAATAAAATCCACGAAATGATTAAAAACAATTTTCGCATAATCTTTCCTTACATTTGTTTAAAAGTCAAATGTCCAACCGAGCAAGTGATCGGCTCCGGGTGTCTGACCGGTTGCAATAAATGTATAATCAAACATGCTCTTGCGGCCCAGCACCGGAACATTCAACCCAAATCCAAAAGCGGGTAGGTCGTCATCCAGTCCCAGGCGAAGCGCCCCATAGTGCAAAATGTTGGCTTCCAGACCAAAATGATAACGGGGATTCTGTTTATCGCTATTTTCAAGCTCAGTACAGAAAAGCAACCAATCCTGCGGAATGCGATAAGAAACAGCGATGCGATAACTCTTGGGAAAGGCATTGGTTGTACTTGTGCCGCGATCCCAAACCTGATCAGTATTCCAGGTAAACTTTGATAATCGATCGCGCAATACCACGCCCATCATCAGATTTTGGAATGGCGTTATAAAGGCTCCAAAATCGAGACCAAAGCTCTGAGAAGAGAGGGCGCTACCGTCATTTTCCAACTGCGGAAAACGATTCCATAATATTTTGCCACTTACCCCAATTGAAACATATGGATGCGGTGAAAGGGCAAAAGAAAGATAAAATGCATGGTTGGAATGAGAGAATGTTTGCGTGTGTTGTCCGCTTCCATCCCTTCCGTCTATATTATCAACGCCCGCCCCGATCCATGCAAGTGAAAAACCGGCGGCCAAAGCTCCGGCGTCTTCAGGGGAGGGGTGCAATGATTGCGCATAACCGATATAGTGCATAGAGCGGTCCAATGGTAAAAAAGAATAGGATAGTGTAACCGATCGTCCCGCAAGATAGGGCAATAATCCGGGATTATAAAACCCTGCCACAGACCCTTCCGGCAAAGCGCTGTGGGCATCTCCAAGAGCCGCCGCTCTTGCATTTACACCCATTCGCAAAAAGGCACCGGCATAGCCTCCATCTCCCTTTTGAGCTGTAGCGACGGTTGACAGAAACATAATAACAATCAATGCAATATACGTTCTCATAAAATCACCTTAATTAATGACCATCACCTTGCCCCAATAGGTACCATCGGATTCTATTTCCACTGAATAAAAATAAACACCATTGGCCACCATATCACCATAATCATTACGCCCGTCCCAGGCAACATTATAATCACCGGCCTGAGGATAATATTCATCCTCTGTAATCGTTTTGACAAGATCCATTGCAAAGTCATAAACTCGAACCGTTATCGTTGTCCCGTTAAGCAAATTGAATTGAAATCTTACATGACCTTCATTTTCAAATTGATTGTGGCGAAATGAGGAAAAGGGGTTAGGATATGCGTAGGTGCGCGGAGTACCCGCTTTTCCCGTTTGAGGAAAAGAACGATAAACCTGCCACGTATAACCGTTATTTTTGGTTTTGGCCAATCCATCCGCCGTACCGACCCAAACAACACCATCCCGCGCTGAAACAGAATAGACCTCATTGGTGTAAATCCGTTCACCAGAGACTTGGTCATGTATTGACGGAAAAACATACCAATTCTCTCCGTAATCAATAGACTTGAATAGTCCACTGTCGGTAGCAACGTATACCACAGAATCGTCAAAAGCAAAGTTGTGTGCTTTTTGACCGTTTAAAAAGGTCTGCCACGATAATCCCTTATCTTCGCTCTTTGAGACCGCATAATATTCATCTTCTCCCTCTGCCTTCCAGGTGGCGGCCCAGATAATATCCTTGTTTGTCGTTTTTTGGTTCGCCAGTGCTACCACAAAATTTCCGGAAATGGGATGCTGTTGGTTCGTGTGGTTAAAATTTGTCCAGGTCTCGCCATCATCGAGGCTTTTGTTTATGCCGCCGGCCGTTCCAACCCAGATCGCTTCGTCTGTTGCTGCGAGCGAAAAGCCCCGGTGATTCAAATTTCCCAGAGGATCAAAAATAAAACTGTCCGGAGGGGCATCCATCCATGTGACCCCCTGATCCGTAGATTTTTTAATACCGCCACCAAAACTGGCAATCCAGATGATATCATGGAAAACAACGATATCATAGGTCAAATTTTGAATCGGTGTTACCCCGGGTTGATCAAAACGTTGCCAGGAGGTGCCCCCATCGTAGGATCGACTCAATCCGGTTCCCATATTATTATATGAGCTGGTTGTTTCCGTAAAGGTATCGACAGCAGTGGCAACCCATATCGTGTCTCCGGAAACCCATAGTGCCGAAATGCTGCCACGCCCAACTCCATGTTCAGATGTAAAAGTCTCAAATACATTATCGGCGACAAGCAGACGACTGAGTCCCTTGCCGGTGCCAAACCAGAGCCGATTTTCACTTTGTTGTATATCGGTGATGCCGTTACCCGCCAGCCCCTGCCGCAGCGGAGGATTTTGTAATTTATACGTATGAATATCCGCAGAATAAACGTAAGCAATTAAAAAGACTACAAAACAAAAAGTAGAGAATATTTTCATAGGGGTAACCATTATTGTAAATGTATTGTGTGAACCCAGGCATCGCTGGCCTGGCCGACCCGATCGTAAACAACAAAGGTTAGGGCATATTGACCAAGGGGTTGTCTCTCATCAAAAGCCCCGGTGGTCGTAAATACACCATCCCCTGCAGTTTCATCGCCTCTGTAACCCTGATTCCATTTGTTGATATCAAATTCCAATCCGTTGTCAAACAACTCTGAATATGGGCCGGATTGAGGATAGCTTCCATCCGGCTTTTCCCATTTCATCTGCACCAGCTGGATATCCTGAATTGTCTGAGGGTCATCAACAGAGGCCTTGATGGGAAAATAGAAAACCTGGTTGTTTTGCGGACGATCTATGGTATCCGGAACAGTAACGGTCAGGAAAAAAGGGGGTGAATTTTTAATGCAAAGAGGGGTTGTTTTCGGTTCACTTTGAGCCCCGCTCCTGTTTTCTGCATAAAAAAAGAGTTCATAGTCACCCGTTTTGCCCGCCGCAAATGCTTTATCAAGAGCCACAGAATAGATTTGATCATCTGCATTTTGATCGCCATTGTTGCCGGAATCATCAAGTGGAACTGTAAAATTAACCACTCCCTGACGCAGGCCATCAAACCATACCGTTTTCAAATTTTCAACGCCGGAAGAATCATAAACTTGAGCTGTTACCATGACGGTTCCCTCGAAACCGCTTTGTAGCAAAGCCGGGGCCTGTACG
>CAZSOP010000020.1:0-18920 GCA_964608385.1 uncultured Cytophagia bacterium | reverse complement strand
CAAAATAATAAAAATCATCATTTTTACAAGTTGAAATATGGCATTTATACATTTTTTGAGCTAAAATGTCAAAACAGGTCAACAAAAACCTCTGTGGTTATTTTTTTTATGCTTATAAAAGCTATTTTGAACAAGAGTGACACAAACCATAACTTAAAACCCTCTCTTCTTGCTGGAATAATACTGAGCATTTTATAAAAATTATTTTCCGCAAGAAAATTACAATTAACGCAGCAGGGTTGCTTTGAACATGTCCTGAAAAGCCGGAGAGTCCAGTCGAATAAAGTAAACGCCGCTGGGCAATGGGTCATTTTGATCACTTTGACCATCCCATACAATCTGATGCCGCCCCATCTGTTTATGTCCGCTTTCAAGGACTTTGACAATCTCCCCCCGCAGGTTATAGACGTACAGCGATAATTGGCTGTCTTCAGCAAGGGTATACTCGATCATGGTAGAGGCATTGAATGGATTGGGATAGGCCGGCGAAAGCACTGATGAATAGGGGGCTTTTTTATCATCGAGATCTGTCATTTTACGCCCGTATATTTCCAAATCGGAATAAATGGGGCCTGGCTGGGCGCCATATCCCCATATGAGGTTGTCGGTTCCGAGAAAAATTGTTTTAAATGGTACTGTTTGACCTTCGAATTTCAAATTCGCATATTCTACATCATCCATGTAGCATAAAATTCTTTGACGATTCCATGAAATTTTAAATTCATATTCATGATTGATGTCCCATTTGTGAGCGGCATCAAAACAGCGAACCTCAAGACGCGTATCGAATCCACGCGGCGCTGCCAGAAATTTAAAATAAGCCAGACTGTCGTTGTTAAGCCACAAGTATCTGTTTCCCGTTCTAACATTGCACCAGGAACCATTCATATAAAAAATAGACTTGTCACCGCACTCACATGAGTACAGATTTATGATTTGTTGTTTGCCCCGTTCATTTTGTCTTTCGGGATCAAAATTCTTGGCGCGAACAATAAACGTTCCCTCATAAGGTAAAGCGTTTTGTAATTCTATAAACAACTGGCTTTTTACGCTTGTGGCTTGCCATCCCTCTCCCTTGATGAATGTTCCCCCTGTGTTGGTCATGGAGCAAAGCTCCGATTCAAGCAAATGATCAAGTTTGGCACTAAAAATAAGTTGCTCTCCATCTCTTTGTGCAAAAGTAATCGTTGAGAATAGTAAGCAAAACAAGATGGTGCTTTTTCGTCGTCGCAAGGTAGGTTCCTATATAATAGTAAAACAAATATTTGAAATACCGGATAATTGTTAATCGAACGCCAGACACAACTCATAAATAAAGGGTTGTTGATCGGCAGGTCGGAAAAAAATTCAAAAAAAGCTAATTGACAAACAAATTGACATGGGTAAATTTATCCACATCTACGAGTCCTTTATCGGTCAACTTTAGTTTTGGAATGACAGGCAACGCCATAAAGGATAATGTCATTAACGCATCGTCAAATTTGATGCCCAATCGCCTGGCGGCTTGATTGAGCTCACTAACTTTGGTGCTGACAAATTCGAGCGGTTTATCCGAGAGCAGGCCGGCAATAGGCAGGGCAAGCGAATCCAGGACGCGATCCTGATCAACAACGACAATACCACCCCCCATTTTGTTGATGGTAATAACCGCTCGCTGAATATCCTGATCATCAACACCCAACACGATAATATTATGACTGTCATGACCGATTGAGGTAGCAATCGCACCCCGTTCTATACCAAAGCCTTTGACCAATCCTTTGCCAATATTACCGGTAGCGCGATGACGTTCCACGACAAACAGCTTGGCAATATCATTTTGAATGTCGGCACTGACATAACCATTTTCGATTTTGCAGGGCAATTCAAGATAGTCCGTTGTGATTTGTTGCGGAACAATACTGATGACGCGACAGGTTTTACCACGTGCCTTGATTCTGAATTCATCGCCCTCCAGCCATTTGATATTGACCGAACTGCGAAGAGGTGTGGGAGTATTTTGGGGGACATCATAAACAGGAACGCCATCAACAGCAACCAGCCGTCCGCTTTTGTAGACGCGCTTGATATTAAAAGACTCGAAAGAATCAAATACAACCAGATCTGCCAATTTCCCGGGTGCAATCGCACCCAGCTTACGCAAACAAAAATATTCAGCAATGTTGAGAGTTGCCAGACGAATGGCAACAAACGGATCCAGATCATTCTGAATCGCTGTTTTGATTAAAAAATTTATATGTCCTTCCTGTAAAATATCATTGGGGTGACGGTCGTCAGTACAAAACATACAGCGGCGTTCGTTCTCTGTCGTTACCAGGGGCAATAAATCAAGCAGATTCCGCGTTGCCGAGCCTTCACGAATCATGATATACATGCCCCGTTCCAGTTTTTCCTTTGCTTCCGCCTCGGTAACGCATTCATGGTCTGATTCAACTCCGGCTGCAATATATGCATTCAAATCTTTACCGTTCAGACCGGGAGCATGACCGTCAATCCGTTTGCCATGAACGATCTTGACTTTGTCAAGCATATCGGGATTCATGTTGAGGATACCGGGATAATTCATCACTTCTGCCAATCCCAAAACATGAGGTTCCCGAAGAAAGGGGAAAATATCAAATGCCCGCAATTCTGACCCGGCGGTCTCCAGGGGGCTTGAAGGGACACAGGAGGAAAGCATAAAGAATACATTCAAAGGATTATACTTGCTCGACTCCATCATATAACGAATACCTTCATAGCCCAGCACATTGGCGATTTCATGAGGATCGGTAATAACAGAAGTCGTGCCCAGGGGAACGACCGCACGGGCAAATTGCGGCACCTCAACCATGGAGCTCTCAATGTGGACATGAGCATCGAGAAAACCGGGTGCCACATAGAGTCCCGTCAAGTCGATCTCTTTTCTGCTTTTATAACCTTTACCCAATGCCACAATAGTATCTTTGTGAATCACAATATCAGTCTTCATTATAGAAGAATTGTACACATTGATCACTTGAGCATTGCGGAGAACAAGGTCGGCCTTTTCGATTCCACGTGCAATTTTTATATCATTTTCAATCATGCGTTCCCATCGATTTATTATAAAGTTTAACAAATGTTTTCAAAAAGAGTTCCAGTTGCACAACTGCAAGATTTGCCCGTTCAGTAACTTCTCGATGGGTCAATATAGAATCCGTCAAGCCCGTGCTTGGATTTGTAATCAGGGAAATCCCAAGCACTCTTAAATGTCTCTGAGCCGCGACAATAACCTCAGGAACGGTTGACATTGAAACCGCATCAACCCCTAACATCTTCAACATTCTCACCTCCGAAGCGGTTTCATAATTCGGTCCGCTTACCCAGCAAAAAATGCCTTGCCTAAAGTCGACGTTTACAAGCTTTCCGCTCTTTAAAGCGAGGCTTATTAATTCCTGATCATACGGTTCGCTCATATCGGGAAACCGGGGACCGAGCTGGTTTTTCCCATCACCGATAAGCGGATTGTTAAAGGCGAAATTTATATGATCCTTAATGATCATCAGATCTCCCGGCTTAAACTCGGGATTAACACCCCCGCTCGCCGTCGTTAATATCAGTGTTTTGATTCCCATACCGGCTAAAAGATGGATGGGATAGGTAATGGCCGACAAGGGATATCCTTCATAATAATGTGTTCGTCCCTGAACAAACAAACAGAGCATCTCATCTATTCTGCTAAAAACCCACTTGCCTTTATGACCCGGAACCGAAGATCGTGGATAATAGGGAATTTCACTTGTCGGAATGACTTGCAGCTTCGGAAAGGCAGACACCACCCCACCCAATCCTGAACCCAGAACAACAGCAATCCCGGGCGTTTCTGAATAAAAGGAAGATAGAAATGCCAGGGAGGAAGATATTTTGCTTTTTAAATCGACCATCTAGTCCTATAAATACTATTTTTTTAAAATACTATAAATAGAAAAAAGTTGCAAGACCGTTTTGAAAGGAATATAAAAATTTACAACGATTTGAAAAACGCTTTAAAATTCATTCACCAGGCGAATATGCAATTTCCCGTTCATAATGCCATCCCCTTCACCCAGGCCGTAATCAATGCCCATAATACCTAACCCGGTTTCAAGGCGAAATCCGATTCCATATCCGACTTTGAGGGTCGTCCCGATGTTCGAAATATCCCCGTTTCTTGAATAATAGCCTGAATCCAGAAATACAAATGCCCGAGACCTCCGACCGAAAATATATCTATATTCCAGATTCGTCCAGGCCACGCTGCTCCCGAGAAACTGATCTTCCCGATATCCGCGCAGACTCTGCGCCCCGCCCAGGCGATATAGATCCGACAAGGGAACCGAGTCTTCATTGCTTTTCAGTTGACGGCCATGCAATGAAAACGCAATGACTTGTCGCGCAAATAAAGGTATAAACGCCTCGAGATCGAGTAGATATTGCTTGTTATCAATCTTCCTTTTGAGTTCCAGCTCTTCGACTAGTGTCTCCGGCCCAAGATTCGTTTTGCGGCCAAACTCAACACTGGTCCGGTAATAAATGCCTTGCTGCGGATTAATCAAATCATCTCTCGTATCATAAGAGAATCCAACGGTTCCCGATATCTGACGACTGGAAGGAATCCCAAGTATGTAGCTGCCAACGGAATCCGGAGTGACCTGCCTTCTGCTGATATTGGCCACCGCCGAGAGATTATATGAAATCGGTAACTCAAAATCCATTGCCATATTGCGTTCAATATAAGTTGTATCCTGTATCAATTGGGCAAAATGCACACCGACATGAAAAGGTAACTTGGCAACCCAGGGTTCCCGGTAACGAAATTCCATCTCCTGGGTTTTCCGATCACGTTTTTGCCAGTGAACGAACAAAGAACGCCCGGTACCGAGCAAATTGCCCAACGAGATTTCCAGCAAACCGGTAAAATATCCCTTTTCTTCATCTGTACCCGGATTGTAGCCAAGGATACCATCAAATCGGCTGCTGGGGCCTTCCTCAACCTGAAGCAACAATCCTCCCTCATTGCCTTCGGACCAATAGAGTTTAGGCGGATAAACACGGGCAAAATACCCCAAACGCATCAACCGCGATTGGATTCGATTTATTTTGTCTTGTCTGTAAAGCTCTCCGGGTTTGATTCCAGTTTCCCGCCGAATCACGTAATCCCTGGTAGTTTCGTTGCCGCTGATTTGGATTTCCCGAAGATATAATTTCGGTCCTGTTCGTGCCTGAAATGCAAAATCGAAATAAGATTCGTTTTTCTGAACCGAATCCAGTTGTATAGCTTTCAGATCAAAACGACCAAAGGGATATCCCAGATTGGAAAGCCGGCTGAGTTCTTCATCCAGATCGCGTTCAAAATTGGTTGGACTAAAATAGGAACCGGAACGACTATTCATACGTTCTTTCATCTCACTGGCAAGCGAATCCTTTATACCACTAAATCTATATTCACCCATTCGCACGTTCCTTCCCTCCTGAATGTAGAGGGCGAGTCTGGCTGTCGTACTGTCCGGGGCAATATAATATACCAGAGAATCGATACGGGTATAAGCCATACCATTCTCCTTGTATCGCTGCAAGAGTTCTTTACTCTTTTCAACCAACTGATCGCTATCAAAAACCTGACCTTCATGCATGTCAAACCACTCTTTGGCTCGGGATTCAGAAATCGACTCCAGACCATAAAAATCAATTCGGGATATGCGGACCTCGCCGGCGCCGATAAGAATGGTATGCCAAATCAGCAAGAGGAAAAGTCCTTTTTTGTCGATTCTAAAAACCATTTTACAAACCTTTAACGAAAAGCTGCCGTAACTTGTGCCCTGCCTGTATGGATTACCCTGTCGCGTTCTGGCTCATTTCGCCCATAATACGACAGCGTTGCCTGTATGGTATCTGATATTCTGTAATCAAAGCGCAAATCCCACCTCAATGATTGTCCCATACTTCTGCCATTGGCCATTTCATATGGAATCGGACGATCCTCGGGGGTTGCATTGACCCGGCTCCATTCAACATTTCCCCTTACTCTTCCACGTCCTCTTAATGAATAGGTAATTCGGGGTATGATAGAAAACGCCTGCACCGTTGTCGGTTCAATATAGGCGCGATCCTGTTCATCAGAGGCCCGAAATTGAAGCGCAATCTCAAATCGCTGATCAGGCCTGTAAGAGAGATCAACATCAGCTTGTGATGTATATATATCCCGGTCCTGCCGGCCGGCGTAAAAAAAGCGCCGCAGCGTACGCTCCCGCATGAGCTCCACCTTGCTGTTTAAAGAAGAGGTCAAACGGGAAATCAGACGAATCGAATTTTCGCGTTCGCTCCTGTCCTGTCCGCCTTCCAGGTATTGATTGTTTTTTTCATCTCGCTGTCTAAAGCGATATCGCAGGGAGAAATCTCTGCTGTGCTCGAACAGATAAAGATCCTGTCTAAAATTTATATTTCCCACGATCGTATTGGTGGGATGCTGAAATTTTTTCAAGTCAAGCAAATAGATATCCCAAACATCTTCGTCCTGCGTTCTCTCCTCAAGCGAAATAAAACTCTCACTCGAAAAAACTTTAATTGCCTTTTTCCACCAGCGTTGTTCGGGATTGCGCTGTAATCTGGAAAAAAAGCGTGTCGGTTCTAACCTGATTCGGGCACTGGTTTTCAATTCAATAACGGGAATAAACTGATCTGTCGTCAATACTCTCATAATATAATCGCCAAGAGGATCATTCACATATTCGTTGAGATCCTCATCAAATCGATAATTGCCATCTCCCTCACTGACTTTGATATAGATGCGTTCCTTCCTGGCCGTGGCTGTATTGGAAATTTGATAATTCAGTTGTGCATTGAGCGCATTTTTCCAGGGTGTATATCGGGTCGTAATTTCTGCCAAATCCGTTCTTACCGAACTTTGTTGCGGATCAGTATATGACCGGCGGCGATGCGTAAACGCCATGGTTCCGGAAAAAGACCCTATGCGGTGCCATTGCATTCGAAGCGATTGAGTTGAAGCCGTAGATTTTTTTGTAAACTGATCCATCGATGTGTAATCCCTGTCATCCCTATATGTCATTTCTGCTGTTGCAGAAAAACGGCCGCCGGTTGTAAATTCAATGCCGGCATCAACCTCATCGAATTTGAATCCGGTATACAAAGAATCGGACCAATTTTCCTTTTTAACTTCCCCCTCATAATTTGCAAAAGGTTTAAAATGCCAAAGCTGAACCTGAGTATTCCCCCGTTGTCGCCACCATTTTCCATCCACTTTATTCATATCATCATTCTTGCTGATGCTCTCGATTCGGTACTGATAAGATGGCCAGCCTTTTTTTTCAAACCAGCTGGATAATTGAGATCGGGTTGAGGCAAAATAATCCCCTTTTTTGATGTTGCCATATTCACCGCTTATCTGCATAAATGAACGGGGCAAATATTTTATATTAATTTCCTGAATATCCTCCTGCCGTTGAAATGATTCATTTAGGTCCCATTTGCGATTGTATTCGATTTCTGTTGTTCTATCGATATCCCGAAAGCGATTGTTGATCTTTCGCCATTTTGCCGAAAGATCAATACTTCCCAGGTGTTTCTCCAACAAGCGCAAAGAGTCGTTTTGAATTGTCAACTGCCAATTTTGTGCAACGCCATCATTGTCATTGTCATCTATCGATGAATATATATTTCGATCCAAACTACTCAGAGCGATTTCCGATTGCAAAGAAATTGCAGGATGTGGATTAAATTCGAGGTCGAAATCGAGCAAATATTGATTTTGAGGGGTTGCCAGCAGTTGTACCGGTGCATAGCGTCCACTATGATCCCCAATATATTCATAAACCCCTCCCCCCTTGTATTGATATGCCCCGTTGCCACTACCGACATCTGAAAAGATAACATTGTAATCACCGGAATCCTGGCCCACATGGACGAAAACGCTGTCTTCAGTAAGACTATATCGTCCATTGCCTTCCCCGACAAAAGTTGCCCCATCCTGTACTGCTTCATCCGGGTTGTCCCCGGCATTTTGCAATATTCTGCGCTTGTCATCAGTGAGGACAAAATCGAGCGGATTCTCCTTATCGTCAACTTCTCGAATAAAAGAAGAACCAAATTTAATTCGATCATGCCAAAAGCTGGTACGTGAATGAAAGGTATAAAGATGCCGCCTGAAATTCTCATCTGAATATTGAAAATCAACGACAATACGGGAATCGGAAGTGATAAGCCGCCTTCGGGTGAAGGTCAATTGTCCGGCGGCATAATCAATTACATAATCATTGGACTCACCCCGTACCATAGCTTCACCATCAATATAAACCCGTTCGGTACCAGCCAATATGATGATATCAATCTGACCCTGATCCCCTTTTAGCTGGTATGGCCCCTGATATCCTTCCCTGCCCTGGATAGACTGGGAGCGGTATTTTCCACGAGAAACAGCAACCGAGGCAAGTGCCTTCGTATTTCCATAATCCACCTGTCCCATTGCGCCCTGTAATTTTCGGTTATATTGCGCAAAACGCGATGCCTGCAACTCTACATTATAATCGCCCATGGTAGCAGAAAGATGAGGGGATTTAATTCTGACAAAGACTTTATCGATTTCCTGCAGATTTTGTGTTGTACCTTCAGGTTGAATAGGCGTACTCTGATCCGTTAGAGCGGCGGTGACGTTTACATCCCTGGCGATTTCTCCGCTTATGTTGATTTTTAATGCAGAATTTTTTTTTAGGCCTCGATTGTTTCCAACCGTTATTCCCCGGGTAATACTACCGCTTTTATTTAGCCGCGAAGCATAGTTTTCTTCAGGGGTTTCAGCTTCTATTGCCGGCAGTTCAGCTGTACCGGTCGGGGCACCGAAAACCCGTTTGAATAACTTTCGATGGTAATAATTTTTTTTGAGTTTATAAGGAAATATCTTGTAAAGAATTCTGATCTTAGCCTGGCTGGGAACCACTTGTCGAAAACGAATCTCTCCGTCTATGGCATTCAAATTATATTCGGATTCTGAGAGTTGGTTACCATCGATAAACACCTGTTCAGAATTTTCAATGATCAGGCTGTCCGGCAAAAGATAAGGACCTTTCCGATCCTGCCCCATAATGACAAAATCTTTTTCAAATAGAGAAAAGCTTTCAATCTTGCCGACGGTTTGAGCTAAACCATACCCCGATCCGCAGAATATGAGTATGAGAATCCACTGCCGCATAAAATTACCATCACCTTTTTAATTGACTCGCAGTTCAAAAACGTGGATACAGTGACGATTGACGTCCGCGGCATAAAGACGATTCCCAAAAAGAGCAATATCGCTAATAAAAGAGTTCGCAAAACCTTTCAGCCGGCTGCAATCGATTCTTCTGCCTTTTAAAGTAAAAAAGAAAAAAGACGGGGGATCAGTTTCTGCAACGCAGAGAATATTGTTTTGATATAAATCCAGACCGGTAGGCTTGTTTAGTGTATCTGCTCCGATTTCAAAAATATAATTGCCAAAATAATCAAATATCATAATGCTCTGCCTGCCCTGGTCCGAAATATAGATTAGATCATCGCTGGAAATAATACACTGTTTTGGATTATAAAGCGCTCCCTCTCCCCAATCATAGCTTCCAAAACTCATTTCAGGCTCAAACTGGGCATTCAATTTTAATACTTTGGCCATTTCTCCATCAATAACAAACAAATCCTGATGCAAACTCGCCGTTAGAGAGACCGGATACTGCAAATCAAATCGCTCTTCCTCTCTCTGGTTTGATGAAATAGAATGTATCCAGTGTAAATCCTTGTCATATCTCTCGATTCGATTGTTTTCATAATCTGCGACAAAAACATCCATACCGCTTTGAATAAAAATATCTATCGGGCGCTGAAACTGTTCCACCCCCCATCCAAAACCACCATTAAAAGTGATCAGGCTTCCACTTTGATCAAACTTTTGAATGCGATGGTTGCCGGTATCCGCAACATAAATATTTCCGTTCATGTCTGCATCTAATCCCATCGGAGCGTTTAGGTCTCCCGGTTTTTCTCCCTGTTCACCAAAAGAAAAAAGATGAAACAGCGCTACCGCATCTTGCGCCCCTGCGAATTGAGCCGAAACAAGAAAAAGGACAATTATATAAATATATTTACTCATATTGATATCCCTCCATGAGTAATGAGACAAAAATGGGACAGAATGCACGTCCCCAACAAAAGCAAAAACCTTGATAATATTATGCTTGTAGCAATTAATTTAAAAGAGTTCTATGGGAATGTGCAAATGGTTTGCCAAACATCACGGTGTTATACTATAATCTTTCATCCGGATAGACGACATGAGTTGAACTGCGAATCATGTCGTAACATTTGCACCATCTTTCATATGCGGCGATAACTGCTGGATCATTTTTTGCAATGGATTGCACCTGTTGCCCCGACAAGGGATGCGTTCGTAGTTTTTTTTCCGTCATCAGAATCTTATCCAATAATAAGAGCTGATCCCGATCAAGATTTCCCTTTATAAATTCATCATTGTCCGAATTGGTATCATAATAAAAATATTCATCCCCGGGTGGAAAGCCTTGATGCTTTTGTACCACGACATATAATGTCAATAGAAATGCAAATCCAAGGGCAATCTTGATAGCGAGGGCGCTGGAATTAAAAGTAGCCATTTATAAACTCTTGTAAAAAATTTATTTTTTAAAATGTATCGCCTGATGGAGCAAAAATCAAGAAAAATATAGAAATATTGACAAAAATTTAATACTGTAAATGTAACGAAATTGTTCTTGAATATGTTTCCGTCTATTTATATTTTTACTTAAACAATGAAAGAAGCATATGAAATCAATTCCAGTCGTAATTATACTATCTGTCACCATCCTCTCCTGCGCCTATCACAACCAGTGGCGGCAACAATCAGCCGGCATTGAGGGTGAGATACATCCTGCAAGAAGCAATAGATACGCATCGACGGATAGTGCGGAAAAAGTTGAGAAAAACATTCTGAATCCATTCAGGCGGGAAATCCGCCGTTTCTGGAAAACACCCTATGTCTGGGGAGGGGCATCACCTGAAGGAACCGATTGCTCCGGACTCGTTACATCGATATACCGGGCGGCTGTCGGTATAGCACTTCCCCATAGCACTCGTCTGCTTTACAAAGAAGGTAAAGCGGTTTCTAAAACGAACCTGGTTTTTGGTGATTTGGTCTTTTTTAATTTTAAAAATCGAAACAGCCGCTTACCCGATCATGTTGGCATATATATTAAAGATCATTTTTTTCTGCATGCTTCTGTAAGCAAAGGCGTTAGCCTTAATAATCTAAAAGAGCGACCCTATTCATCGCTGTTCATTGGTGCCAGGAGAATATTGGAATGAATCAACCGACCGAGACACCTAAAAAGGGAGCGGAGCTGGAATTGGTTATCGAGGAATTGGCCTTTGGCGGCGAAGGTATTGCACGCCTGAATGATTTTGTCATTTTTGTTCAAGGAGGGATCCCCGGACAGCGACTTAAAGGACGAATCATCAAAAAAAGAAAAAAATACGCCAATGCCCGTATTCTTGAAATTCTTCAGCAATCACCCGTCTACACGGAACCCAAATGTCAGCACTTTGGTCAATGCGGTGGATGTCGTCTGCAACATTTGACTTATCAAACACAACTCGAGTCGAAACAAAAACAAGTTGTTGACATTTTACATCGTATAGGCCGGATCGATGATTTTCATACCGAAACCATCATCTCCTCACCGGATCTATATTTTTATCGAAACAAGATGGATTTTTCTTTCTCCCGATTCCGCTGGCTCGACGCTACAGAGATCGCATCCAATATCAAGCTGAATAAAGAAGGGCTCTTTCTGGGATTGCATGCAAAGAATTTTTATGAAAAAGTTATCGACATTCAAAGCTGCTATCTACAGGATGAAAAAACAAACGACATCTTATCGGCTGTCAGATCTTTCGCCCGCTCATACCCGTCAAAGCAAGCCTACAGTACAAGCGATCACAGCGGCTTTTGGCGCTTTCTGGTCATCAGGCAAAGCAAATTTCGTAAAGATTTCATGGTCAACCTGGTCACCCGGGAATATGATAAAGATATTGCACAGCAGTTCAAAGCCATGATGCAGAAGACCTTTCCCTACATTACCAGTCTACTGTTCAGTACAACAATGAGCAAATCCAGCGTCTCTTTTTCTGAGGAGGACTATCTTCTGGCTGGTGAAAAAACCATTGTCGAATGCTTGGGTGGTTTTGAATTTGAAATATCAGCCAACTCTTTTTTTCAAACAAACAGTAAACAGGCAAAAAATCTATATGATACTGTCGTCGATTATGCGGACTTTAGAGGTAATGAAACGGTTTATGATTTATATTGCGGTGCGGGTACCATCTCACTCTATCTGAGCCCGCATGCGAAAAAGGTCATTGGATTTGAATCGGTGGCCGACGCAATCCGGGATGCGGAGAGAAATCAAACCAGAAATAACATTTCCAACTGCAGATTTGTAGAAATGGATCTCAAAAATTTAAAACATACCTATGCACAAATGACCAAAAATCATGGCCGGCCGCATGTGATGGTCATCGACCCTCCACGCGCAGGGATGCATCCGGATACGCTGGAAACCGTCCTCGAACTAAATCCCGACCGGATTGTGTATGTATCCTGTAATCCGGCATCGCTGGCAAGGGATGCGGCAATAATTTGCCAGGGAAAATATCATTTACAAAAAATAAAACCGGTTGATATGTTTCCCCATACAGCTCATGTTGAAGTGGTTGCTCAACTGATCAGAACGTAAATCATAAAAACCATTCTCTACAAAAAAGGAGACCGGTACACAATTTTACCATCGAAAACCGTTAATTCCACTCTGGTTGTTAGAATATCAGCCTGTGGAGCAGATAGAATGTTCTTCGATAACAAAATCAGATCTGCCAACTTGTCCTGCTCAATACTGCCCTTTATATGCTCCTGAAATTCGGCAAAAGCCGACCCCAAAGTATATAATTCTATCGCCTTTTCAATACTTAACCGCTCATCCGGATACCAGCCACCGATGGGTAAATTCGTGTCAATATGTTTACGCGTCACCGCTGAATACAGTCCACGCATTGGATCAAGCGGCTCTACAGGCCAATCCGTACCAAATGCAATCTTGCCCTTGTTTTGCAAAATCTGCTTCCAGGCATAGGCCCCTTCGCATCGTCGCCCAAGGCGGTCGTATGCCCATCTCAGGTCAGAGGTACAGTGGGTGGGTTGCATGGATGCCACCACGTTCAACTCACCAATCCGTTTAATATCTTCAGGCAACAGAACCTGGGCATGTTCAAGACGATGCCGGCTGTCGCGCAAACCATATTGTTCTTTGGCTAGAGAAAAACCATTGAGCGCCATCCAGCAGGCCCGGGTTCCAATGGCATGTAATCCAACTTGTAATTTCAAACTCTCAGCACGGCAAATCATTTTGGTGAGCTCTTCTTCGCTGTATTGTGGCAATCCGGTAGTAAAGCGATCATCGCTATAAGGTTCAAAGAGCAATGCGGTACGAGATCCCAGCGTTCCATCCACAAATCCTTTTAACAAACCCAGGCGCAGTATATTATTGCGGCAAAAGGGCTCGTAAAACTGTATCGTTTTCAGCAGTGAATCCGGTTTTTGCAGCAAATCAAAATCCATCCACTCGGATATTCTGAGCGTCAGCTCGTTCATTTCATCCAATTTGTTATATAATTTAATGGTATAAATTCCGGAATTGTCCTGTACGGAGGTTATGCCGAGTTTACGTGCATGTTCCAGAGCTTTACGAATAGCAAGCAATTTCTGTGATTCATCCGGGGGTGGGATAACGCGTTCAATGAGGGACATTGCAGATTCCTTAAAAATACCGGTCGGAACGCCGTTTTCATCTCTGAGAATTTCACCCCCTTCCGGGGATATCATTTTGTCATCAATTCCAGCTGCTTTGATCGCAGATGTATTTGCCCATCCAACATGACCATCCACTCTTCTGATGAAAACAGGGTTATCTGATGAAACACTGTCGATCATTCCTCTGTGAGGCCAAATCCCCTTATTAAAGATCGTATGATCCCATCCCCTGCCGGTAATCCATTTATTTTTGCCGAGTTCTGCCGCCTTTTCAGCTATTCTGCGCTGTATTTGGGCGAGGGTTTTACAGGAAATCAAATTTATATTCATCATTTGCATTCCACCGCTGAGGAAATGTAAATGCGCATCATTAAAACCCGGCAGCATCAGGCGTTGTCCGGCATCCAAAATCCGGCTGTTGCCGTTTTTAAAAGTCAGAGCACTATCTGAATATCCGACATATTCAATGCGGTTGCCTTGAACAACAATCGCCTCTGCCACAGGATTTTTCCGGTCAACGGTCCACACCTTTGCGTTGAAAATAATCAGTCTCGCCGGCTCATTGTTACAGCCGAACAACAACAATATGAAAAATATAAATCGCTTTACGTTCATTTATCACCTGCTCCAAGTATTAGGCTGATTTTGAATACAAAATACAAGATTGCATATTTAAAGACAACGGATTTTTTGTCACCTTCAGGAAAAGCGCTTGATTTTCTCTTTCTGTCCAATTATATTTTAGATTATTCCAAATCAACCAATAATGAGGATATACCGTGGAACCACATGAAATCGTTGAACAGATCGCTACAGAACTCAACCTGGGTAAACATCAAGTACAAAACACTATCGATCTATTGGACAAGGATAACACTGTCCCCTTTATTGCCAGGTATCGAAAAGAAGTTACCGGTTCATTGAATGAGGACCAGATACGGGCTATATGGGATCGGATCCGATACATTCGTCATATGGAAGAGCGCAAAGCGACCGTATTGAAGAGTATTGCCGAACAAGGCAAACTCACCCCGGAGCTTGAATCCCAAATTAAAACGGCAACCAAGTTGCAGGAAGTTGAAGATCTCTACTTGCCCTATAAGCCAAAACGGCGTACCCGTGGAATTATCGCCCGGGAAAAAGGCCTGGAGCCCCTCGCAGACCTCATATTAAAAGAGGAAATTACAAAAGGAGATCCCACCGAATATGCCGAACCCTTTATAAACGCTGAAAAAGGAGTTGAATCCGCCGAACAGGCCTTGGCCGGAGCCGGTGACATTGTTGCAGAAATTATTTCCGAGGATGCACAGATCAGAAAAATCATCCGCAAAGCAACCCTTGCAGGTGGATTCTTATCTTCAAAAGCAAAAGAACCGGCGAACTGTCAGGATTATGAAATATATAAAGAATTTTCCGAACCGGTGAAAACCGTTCCCCCCCATCGTATACTGGCCATTAACCGCGGAGAACGTGAACATTTTTTACAGGTCAGCATCGATGTATCGGAAAAAGAAATGAACGAACACATCCGCGAGCTTTATATTACCAATAATAAAAGTATTTTTACCGACCTGCTCACTGCAGCCATTGCTGATGCCTATCGCCGTTTAATCGCGCCCGCCATTGAACGCGAAATTCGCAAATTGTTGACAGAACGCGCAGACAATCACGCTATCCAGGTCTTTTCTAAAAATCTGTATGCCCTTTTAATGTCACCACCGATGCGCAACAATTACATAATGGGGATTGATCCCGGATATCGTACCGGATGTAAAGTGGCGGTTATCGACCCCACCGGAAAATATCTTCAGGGAGATACGATATTTCCTCATCCTCCCCAGAGTCGCTGGCAGGAAGCAAAAAAAACAGTGACCGAATTTATTCAAGCTTTTAATATAAAAATTGTCGCCGTTGGTAATGGAACCGCCAGCCGAGAAACAGAAAAACTTGTGGCTGAAATCCTCGCGGAACTGGAAATCGAGTGCCATTATACCATCGTCAACGAGGCTGGAGCATCGGTTTACTCCGCCTCTCCGGTCGCCAAAAAAGAATTTCCCCAATTGGATGCCTCGATGAGAGGGAACATTTCAATTGCACGGCGTTTGCTCGATCCGCTTTCCGAGCTGGTCAAAATAGATCCCAAATCCATTGGGGTGGGCTTGTATCAGCATGATGTAGATCAAAACAAACTTGCAGAAACCCTCGATCACGTTGTGGAATCCTCTGTGAATCAGGTGGGTGTGGACGTAAACACCGCCTCTGCGTCCTTGCTGAAATATATTGCAGGAATCAACAAGCAAGTGGCTGATCGCATTGTTGACTATCGTGAACAAAACGGTCCCTTTATCAACCGCCAGCAATTGCAAAGTATAAAAGGATTGGGAGCAAACGCCTTTACCCAGTCAGCAGGCTTTATGAGAATCTCTAACAGCGACATTTTTTTCGACTCTACTGCCGTACACCCGGAATCGTACGTTGCAACCGAGAGATTGCTCTGTCATTTAGGTCTCGAAATTAAAGATGTCCGAGCCCGGGGCTCCATTGTCAGGGAAAAAATCGAAAGCAAAAAGATTTCCATGCAAACATTGACGGAAATTTGTGGCTGTGGCATTGAGACCCTGATGGATATCATCGACAGCCTGGAAAAACCCAACAGAGATCCCCGCGACGAAATGCCGAAACCCATCTTAAGAAACGATGTCCTGAGCATGGATGATCTCGCTCCTGAGATGATTTTAAAGGGAACTGTACGCAATGTCGTCGATTTCGGCATATTCGTCGATATAGGTGTCAAGCAGGATGGCCTTGTCCATATTAGTCAACTGTCAAAAAAATATATTAAACATCCGCTGGATATTGTTTCAGTGGGCGATATCGTTACGGTGAGGATCATCAATATTGACAAAGAAAGAGGCAGAATTGGTCTCAGCATGCTTTTCGAATCATAAAAGATTGTATTTCCGGATTGGCCGGGTAGACCCAAATGCATAAAAAGATATGTATATTTACAACCGCCCATCCCCCTTTTGATGTCAGAATATACCATCGACAGGCACGATCTCTCTACCAAGCGGATTACAATGTCGTTCTGCTGGTGGCCGGTAAAATCCATAAAAACCCTTGCGACGGGGTCAAGATAAAAGAAATAAAAAGAGGCAAACACCGGCTCTGGCGATTCTTAAGCATATTTAAAATGTTATCCCAATGCGTTCGCGAAAAAGCAGATCTTTATCACTTTCATGATCCGGAGCTGTTACCGGTTGGATGTGCCTTGAAACACATTATGAGAAAACCGGTGATCTACGACTGCCACGAAAACTATCCCCAAGTGGCCTATGAACGGACCTGGTATCCGGAATGGTTCCAGCCCGTTCTGTCAAAATCAATTGCTTTTTTTGAACCCTTGCTGGCAAAATGCCTCGATGCAGTGGTATGCGTGGTCCCGGATCAACGGCCCCGTTTTGAACGCAAAAAGTGCCTCACTGTTTTGCTACAAAACTTTCCCAGGTTGGAGATATTTCAAAATGAAAATTATAAAACAATTGCCAGAGAAAACAAAATAATCTATCTGGGCAATTTATCACAGGCACGAGGCATCCAAACATTGATACAGATGATGACCAGGCTTGTGCAAAGTCATCCTCATATCAAGCTCGTATGTCTGGGAACCTTTAGCGAACAACATGTCAAGACAAACACTCTGAAATGGATCCAAAAATATAACCTTTCGACACAAATAGAGTTTTTACCTCCGGTTCCACACCAGCAAGTCCCAAAACATCTTTTCTCATCGCGGATTGGATTGGCCCCCTTTCTGCCGCAGAAACATACGATGAAAATGTTCGCACCCAATAAAATTTTTGAGTATATGGCTTGCAGGCTTCCGGTGGTGGCCAGTCGATTGCCGAGTCTTGAAAAAATAATCAGCGACTCTGGTGCAGGAATGATGTTCGACCCAACGGCTCCCGATGATTTGTATCAAAAAGTGGTCATTCTTTTGGACGACGAAAAGTTGAGCTCCACTCTCGGAAACAATGGACACGATTTTGTTTTCCGCACTTTTAATTGGAAGCATGAAGAAAAAAAATTGCTCACTCTGTATCAACGCTTGCTATGAAACTCACAGTCGTCGAACCAGCCTACTTTCCAACCCTTAAAATATGCAGCAAAATAGCTGCCGCAGATAAAATCATTTTTGCTGATACATTTAAATTCAAAAAGCACTCATTAATCAACCGGACACCGGTAAAGAGCGATTGCGGCAGACTATGGTTAACCATTCCGGTCTATACAAAAGAACAAAAAGATACTTTGATTCATCGCGTTAAAATTGTCAAAAATGATCGCTGGCAAAATTCGCATCTGAAAACATTGAACAACCATTATCACAATGCACCTTATTTCTATTTTTATTTTGAGCAAATACAAGACCTCTTATCACAATCGCTTTCTCTCGATCAATTGTTGTTGCAAACGTGTTTATTTTCGATGCGTTCTTTGCATTTATCTTCATTAATGACAAAATCTAGCGATCTTGTATCTGTCCAAGATCGCACTGAGCGGGTCATCCGCTGGTTGGAAGCAACAGGTTGTAAAATTTATCTCCTGGAATCATTCGAAAAGGATCTGATCGATGTAAAAAAAATTATCGACAAAGGATTTGATATTTACATCCAGGAACCGTATTTTAAATCATACCATCAACAATATAAAGGTTTTATAGAAAATCTCTCTATTCTCGATCTGATTTTTAATGAAGGTGAATTATCACAGTTTCTGGTTCCACCGGCAAGGCTGTCGAACATATCAAAACAGTAAAAGGAAAAATACATGACATTAAATGATCTTCTGTCTTCAATAGATGCTGAAAAAGAGAGCGTAATCGATATTCAAAAAAAACTGGTCTCCATTAAAGCAATCGGACCGGACTATGGCGGCTCGGGGGAGAAAGAAAAAGCAGATTATGTTAAATCCCTCTTAAAAAAATGGAATATTCCCGGCATCAAAGAATACAATGCTCCCGATACTAGGGTCCCGAGTGGTCACCGGCCAAATTTTATTG
>CAZSOP010000019.1:0-18930 GCA_964608385.1 uncultured Cytophagia bacterium | reverse complement strand
GGCCATGGTTTGGTCGATACCCTCGTTCTGGACCAGCTCGCGCACGGAGGCAGTTAAAACATTTTGCGGAGATTTAAACCGCCGGACAAGCGTACGAATCTTTCTGGGACCGAGCCTGGGTACACTTGTCAGCTGTAAAAGGGCACGCAGGTTCGGATCATTTAACCCTCGAATTTGCATCGTCAGAATCTCTTTTCAACATTAATGATAATAGCGAAATTAATTGATCCAGATTGTCCCCCCGAACCGACGAAACGGCACATACAGGCAATGCTTCAAAAATTGGATCGATTGCAGGTAGTTCGCTCAATAAATCAATTTTGCTGAATACAATCAGCCGGGGCTTTTGTACAAGTCCATGTCCGTAGCGCTTGAGTTCTTCCGAAAGGGTTTGATAGTCTTTTTTAAGGTCGGGCGAAGTTGCATCGAGTAATACCGCCAGAACCCTGGTTCGTTCGATATGCTGCAAAAATTGCAAACCCAGCCCTTTGCCTTCATGTGCGCCTTCGACGAGACCGGGTATATCTGCAACAACAAAGCTTTCGTGTGTGCCGGCCTTTACAATACCGAGAGAGGGGGTGAGGGTGGTAAAGGGATAGTCTGCGATTTTAGGATGAGCGCGGGAAATACGGGACAAAAGAGTCGATTTGCCGGCATTGGGCAAACCGACCAGGCCAACATCGGCAATGAGTTTGAGTTCAAGCAGTATGTTTTTTTCTTCCCCTTCCTGGCCATCTTCGGCATAACGCGGGGTGCGGTTTGTGGCGGTTGCAAATCGGGCATTTCCACGCCCGCCCTTGCCACCAGTCGCAAGCACGACTTGTTGTCCATCGTGAACCAGGTCGGCCACTACGCCACCCGTATCGTTGTTCCGGATCACCGTACCAACGGGAACACGGATAACAATATCCGCTCCGCTCTTTCCCGTCTTTTTGTCTCCCTCACCGTGCTGACCGCGTTTTGCTTTATAATAGGAATGATAACGATAATCGTATAACGTATGCAGGTTTCGGTCGGCGACAGCGATCATGTTTCCGCCATCACCACCGTCTCCACCGCTCGGACCCCCCTTGGGAACGAATTTTTCCCGGCGAAAGGCTATGCACCCATTTCCCCCATTGCCGCCCCGCGCCGTAATTACCGCGCTATCAATAAATTTCATGAATACGGAAAATTACTTTTTATAATTATTGGCAAATTCTTTCCGGTCTTTTGGAGATTTTAATTGCAACTTTTTCAATATCTTTCGAAGACCAAACCACCCGGGTTTTATATTGCCGTACTGTGGAGTGTTCAGTGTGCGCGCCAATTGACTCGTGCTAATAGTGGGGTTTTCTACAATGATTTGTTTGATTGCCCCTTCAACAGACCGGGATTGACTTTTCTCAGGCGAGGCGGATTCATCACTTTCCTGACGCACCGCCCCGGACAGCTCTCGTTCTTTCCGACTCTGAACATTTGTCTGTTGGGTCGACATGTTACGCTCAAAATCCTTGACAGCTTCTTCAAGTGTATCAAATGCTTTTAGAATATAATGAAATTCCAAAAGTTCAAAGACCTCATAAACTTCAGGTATCATGCGTACAAGCTTGAGGTCTCCGCCTTTTTCACGAATGCCCTTTATTTCACTAATAAAAATTCCCCAACCGGCACTGGAGACGTAATCAACATTTCCCAAATCAATAATGATATTATAGCTGTCTTCCTTCAGCAAGGTGTCAAGAGCGTGCTCCAGCTCAGATGAGGTCGTGGTATCTATATACCCCCCGACTTTGATGACAGAGATGTTGTCCCCAACTCCTGTTTTTTCGACGGACAATTGTATGCCTTCCATATTTGATACTCCGTAACCTGCTTAATTTATAAGCTTTTTGAGTTAATGTTTGACCTTCAATATAAACGATAGTCGATAAAATGTCAACAGAAAATTCATCGCAGTACGATGTCCCTGACCCGTTCCAGGCTGGTTCGTATCTCACGCCTTTTGGGGTTTTTTTCTATCACTTTTTCCCAGCACTCGATGGCTTTGACAAATTCGCCCTGGTCTGCATATATGGTCCCCAGTTTTTCATAGGCAATTGTATGCATTGGATGGGTTTTAATAATGTGCTGATATATCTTCTTTGCGTTCTCATATTGATGGTTTTTCATATAAGCACTTCCCAGCAAAAGCCGGACTTTAATATTCTTTGGATAGTCACGACATAACCTTTCAGCCTCTGTTACCATTTCGGCAAATCTTTGAACCTGGTAAAGCGTTAGTGCTCTTTTTATTCGTCTTTTCAATGCTCCATTACCGTCGAGGCCATTTTTTCCGGATTGGGTTCCGGTTTCCGAAAATTGTTTAAACGTTTTTTGCTTGCGAGGTGTAGCAGATTCACTGGTCAATACCTTTATCAACCGGCTAAAATCCATTTTTTCTCCACTCGACGAAACTCCAGACTCTTCAGTCTTCGATGCATCGCCATCAGCTTGCCGGCGCGATAGCTTTTGAGTTATGTCTTTGGCAAGTTCTCCTTCGGGGGTAATGAGACCGTGTTCTGCTTCAATTTCCATATATTCATTAAAAGCATCGTCCAGATGAGGATCAAAAATAGAGCCATTATCCGACTCTGATTCAGATATGATTTCCGCGTCCTCGGTGTTGCCTTCATCGAACGGGTGGTTCTCCAGTTCTTCCAGTTGAGGCTCTTCGATTCCCTCACCGACCGATATCAATCTGACAAAGTCAATCTCCTCATCGTCAATTTTCTTTTTGTCCGGTCTGGCGGGCGGTGCAATGTCCAGTTCTTCCATAGAGTCAACAGCATCGGATTTTGCAGTTTCGGGCTCTTCTGGTATCCCTTTTGAATCGTCGATCTCCTCCTCGTCAATCTTTTTTTTACCCGTTTTAATGGGAACATCAAAATCCGGTTCTTCTAATGATTCAATAGCCTCTGATTGTGGAGCCTCGAGCTCTTCAGGTGTTCTTTTTGATTCGTCGCTCTTTTTTGCTCCAACCTCAACAGCTCTCTTGTCCAGTAAATCTTCAAGGGACATATTAAAAAGTTGAGGTGGCGTCGTCTGTAAGAGGTCGTGTTTTTTCTCTTTTGGTGGCTTTTCAGGGACACTGCTTTGCCTTTTTTGCGGTTTTTGTTCATCCCGAGCGACCGTTTCTACTTCTTCTACTTCAGCTTTTTCTGGCTTTTCTTCCTCTTCAAATTCTTCGTCCTGAAATCCTCCCTTTTCGATAATAACTCGTCCATCCAGAGTAAGCATCGGTGTGCCGGGAGGTTTGAGTCGTTTCTTTTTCTTTCCGGCTCGATGTACGTATGCTTCGCGTAGCTCTTTGGTGTTTAATCGCGCTCGAACCAATTCTGAATAAATTTTAGAGACCGGTATATCCAAACGTCCATATGGCTCGCTCTTGAGTTCTTCATGAATACGCTTGGCGCCATATTGAGGAAAACGGCGAATAATATCATAAATTTTTGTCTTTTCCTCGATACTCATATGCCGGGATTCAACTTGATCGGCCTCGAGATCAATGTCAATGTCTTCAAAATTTCCGGTGTCAAAGGCGTCTTTATATTTGTGATAATAAGCATAGCTCGACAATCCCACCTGATCGCAGGCTTCTTTAATGGATACGCCATCCTGGATGAGTTGATACACCTGTTTGGCGTGCTTGTTTTCCAGCTTATCCGCTGTAGTCTTTTCTTTAATGGCCACCAGGGTAATATCATCGTTTTGGGGCGTGCCTTCGGTAAACTGTCGCATGGATTGTTGCAGGTTTTCAACAAACTCTCCGGCAGAGAACTGACCGTTTTCCCGCACAACATCCAGAAAGCGTTCTTCCCCAAAGAGATGCCGTTTCTGATTCATCGCTTCGGTGATACCATCCGTATATACGATCAAAATATCGTCTTCAGTTAAGGAAATTGTGTCAGATTCAATGGACTTTCTGAACAGGTCTTTGTCGGGCAGCGATATCCCGATAGGAAAACCCCGCGGATTCAAATAATAGGTTTTTTGCGTACTGGTTCGATAAAGAATCATAGGGTTATGACCGGCGCTGGCATAGTTCAGTTTACGTCGCCTGGAATCGATAATCACATAAAAAAGGGTAACAAACATTCCCTTTTTCATATCGTTGACGACAAAATCGTTAACCCGGGCCAAAACTTCAGCAGCGTCTTTTACCCCCCGTGCTTCAGTACGCAGCGCAGTACGTATCATGGTCATGACCAGGGAACCGGGAACACCCTTTCCGGAAACGTCTCCAACCACAATACCGAGTGTTTCTTTATCCACCTCAACAAAGTCAAAATAGTCGCCCCCCACTTCCTTGGCCGCTTCGTAATATGAATCAATTTCGTATCCTTCAAGAGCTGGAAACTCCGAGGGGAGGAGCGTTTGCTGAATTTCCTGAGCCACCTGCATCTCTTTCTGAAGGCGTTCCTGCTCGGCAAGATTTTCCTGGGACTGCCGCAACCGAAGCGTGATATCACTAAAAGCTTTGGCGATTTCGCCGACCTCGGTGGATTCATCGATATCCATTTCTTCAACAGCACCAGGCTGGCCGATTTGTTTGACCCAGTCCGCCAGACGCTGGAAAGGATTGATCACCAGATAAACGAGCAGAAAAATACTTGCACCCCCGGCTATCCAAATAAAAAAAGCAAGTTTGGCATAATCCCACCTGGTGTCAAGAACCTGCCGCTGGATTTTGTCAAAATTGATTTGATAATGAGCGAAACAGAGGGGACGGCTCCTTTCATCGAGTACCGGCTGGACGACATCAAGAACGGTACGACCATCCTGTAGTGTATAAGAATATATATTTTCCTCTATTGTTTTTGCTTCTTCCGGAATAAAGAATGAATCCACAATAATTTTAAGATAAGCCGTGTCGGAACTGGCAATGACTTCTCCGGTGTTGGTGCGCACAAAAGCATGAATCATATTATTGTCTTCATTTTTACGACTCAGGGCTTGTATCGGTCTGCCGGTGTGGCGGATGACTTCAATATCATAGTTGCCTTGCCGTAAAAGCTCCTCCCTGTTGTCAGCGGAAAGGGATTCCATGTTGTTCTCGATTTCCCGGACCAGAGAAGCACAAGCCTGTTTTGCCTGACCAAGATAGGTGTTGATAACAACATGCCGTTGTTGCAGAAAGAAAAAGATATATCCCCCGAGAATGACCAGACTGTAAATGAACATGGCCAAAAGCCAGTACTTTGCTTTAAGCGAAACGGAAAATGAAGGTAAGGAAATTTTCTTTTTTTGTGCGGATTCCTGATACTTTATCAACCACAGTTCATTACCATCTTCAGATTTTCGATACTCCATATTATCAAGGAGGCGGCGCATGATAAAAATACCAAGGCCACCTTTTTTCCCGATATTAACATATCGCTGTAGATCTGGATCATTGACCTGGCGCGGATCAAAGAACTTGCCCTGATCGATAAGAACAATGTTGATGGTTTCTTGTTTAAGTATGGCTCGAATGGTTATATCGCCATCCGTGTCGCGGTAGGCATGTTTAATAATATTTGTGGCCGCTTCGTCGACAGAGAGTTTGAAGGCATTGATGATTCGGTCGGAAATACCCTGTTTTTTCCCGAATCGGGTAACAAAATCTCTCAAATCTCCAAGATGTTCAATCCGGGCCGGTACGACGAGTTGCTCTTTTACGACGCGCCTAAACAAGAATCTTTTTCCCTAGTTATTCGTAATATCTTGAGTTGCTTTTTCTTTTTTGGCTATTTCGTCGCGAATATAGTCGATGCCTTTTAAAATTTTCCTGTTATGGGGTTGCAGCGCCTTGGCTCGTTCGTAATACTGCAAAGCTTCTTCCAGATTTCCCTTAATCATTGCGGTTGACCCTTTAGAAAAAAGATCTTCAACTTTGGGCGTCATCTCCATGTCTCTGGCATTGGCTCTTGCTTCCGCCTCTTCGTACCGCTTTCGCAGGCTTGAATTGTTGGGTTGATAACGCAACGCCTGCTCATACAAGCGCGCAGCTTCAGCCCAATTTTCTTTTTGCACTTCAAGAGTGGCCCGCCTGAACAATCCCTCGTAATTCAGATTGTTGGTAGAGACGCGAATACGGTTGTTGATATTTGATTCAATTGCCGGGTAACCCTCTGCCAGCACCTTGGCCTGGGAGAATATCTCAATAGCCTCTCCATTCCGTCCCTGGGCGGCCAGTTCGGCGCCTCGAGCAACAAGATTGTCGATTTTTTTGCCCATATCAGCCTGAGCTTTGGAACGCAAATCACGAATAGGGGCCGCCAGATTCTCTTTCGGATTCAACTTCAGCGCCATATCGCACTCGGAAATCGCCGCCGGATAATTTTCCTCTTCGTAATAAGCAATAGCGTTCTGATGGTGTTGACGAATCGTTTGTTCAAAGGCCCGCCGTTGCGCTTCTTTCTGTTCGCGTTCTTTAAATAATCTCTCCTGTTCTTTCCTTACCTCGCGCTGTTTGCGTATGATTTCGTCGCGAAACAAACGCGCCCGGGCGAATTCAGGGTCGTCGTCGCTTTTGGCAAACGAAAGGACTTTGGTAATTTCAAAAAAGGCTTTGTCATAATTTTCCAGTTCAAAGGCGGTCTCGGCCCGCTCCCAAGACTCGTTGATTTTGCGCTGTTCTTCGATCTGAACTTTCTGCCGAATCTCCTGTTCCCACTGCTCCATCTGTTTTTGCTGATAGAGAGACTGCCTCTCTTCCCGACTTTTACCAATATTCAAAGTTACTGAAATTCTATGACTATTGTCAAGCAAAACATCCTGAGCACTCCAAAAAGAGTAATCGAGATTAACACCGATGATTTCAAGACCGGCACCGAAGGTAATGTGTCCTTCAGCGTAACCGCTTCGTAAAAATAAACTGTTATAAAATCCATACTCCGCTCCCATGCTAAATTGCATGGGAATAGAGGCCTTTTCATTTTTATCGACTTCAAAGGCAAGGGCAAAACTGTTCAGCTCATTCAGAGGAAAAAAACGATATAATCCGATACGGTAATTTCTCGGCGTCGATTCCCGCATCTCGATCAAACGCGACGTTCTCTTCACGGCATTTTGTATGTTCATTCCGAGCTTTGTGTTTTGAAAAAACGGACTGTCAAAAGGCGGCGTATAGAGAAAACCAATGTCCGCACCAAATGCAGAATCCGTGATGCGGCCGGGAACAAGTGTAAGTTCATTTTCCGGTCCCGGGAACGCAGAACGTTCAATTTTTAAGGTTGCACCGACATACAGGCTGGGCACCAAATTAAATGCATATCCAAAAAGAAACAAATCCCTGCCATAATTCTGCGATCCCAGGTAAGAACCGTCTTCAGCACTGCGAATTTCGATGTCATCAATAGAGATGCGCATCCAGCCGGCAGAAAAAGTACCTTTGAAAAGGGTGGGATGCGCATAGGCAACATAGTTGTACTGTGCGCCCGTGGGAAGGCTGTTCATATAAAGCGCCAGGCTAATATTGGAGACCTGCTCCAGGGCGGCTGCATTCCAGTACAACGCGTAGGGATCGTTTACGGCGGCAACATAAGCCCCGCCCATACCCATTGCCTTTGCGCCGACAGGCAAATCAAATATATCATTTATCCCACCCCATTCATCCGCAGAGTAAAGAGGCGCAAACCACAGAATGGCCGTGAGCACAAAGAATAAAAGTATACTATTTTGAGAGTTGTTTTTCATGTTCTTATTTCACTACAGCAATATTGGTACGCGTTGTTTCATTATAATCAACCGCCGTGATATAGGCGACATAGATACCGTTCAATACCAGAAATCCGTTGCCGTTGGTACCATTCCAGGTGACATCGCCGTCATGAATGCCCTGATGTGTATAACGGTAATGCTCTTCTTTTGTAAATGACCATGATCTGACCGGCTCTCCGGTCAGTGTAAATATTTTAATTTCTACATCACTGGGTTGTTTAAGAAAATAGACCAGTTTTGTGGAGCGGCGTCCACTGCTTCCAAATGGATTTGGATAATTATAAAATGACTCTTCGAGCTCTGAATCCACAACCACCGAGGTTCCGGAAGTGATCCCCAGAAACTGGATATAATTACCATCCATATCGCCCACGGTCAGCGGATAATTGGATTCAGCGTCATACAGCAGCAAGGCAGAAGAAGAGTCGAGGTCAACATGAAAATCCGTTACCGAAGCATTTGCGGAAATATTCACCACAATATCAATAGAATCTGCTTTGCTGCCGGAAATGGTATCCGGCGAGCCCAGGGTGAAATCTAAAAATTGTTCCGGTTCTTCGCTAATGATCGTCGTAGAAAAGAGTTCCTTTTGGGGTAAAGAGCGCTTTATTGCCGATATGCGGCTGATCACGGAAGAGGCTCTGATCGGTTCATTGTGCTTGTTGCGGAAAATGAGAGAGATGCCCTTTAGCACTGATTTTGCCTGGGAAATCAGATCGCTGTTGCGGAAAACGAGTCCCATCACCGTTATATTTTCCTGACCCTTGGCCAGTGCATTGGAACGACTCAGAGACCGTTGCGTTACTGAAACCGTTCCGGTTTTGGTGCCGACGATAACCTCGGCAGAGTCTTTCAGGACGGTAGCTTCTTTGCGGGCATATTTATCATTCGGCTTTTTGTCGAGCTTGATATAGAAGGTGTCGGGGCTGTCCAAAAGCGTTGTTGGAGCTTGAACTTCCCAACTTATTTCCGGACCGGTTCCGCTTTTTATTGCTTCATCGACACGAAATCCCGATTGGGGCAGATGCAGGGACACCTGATAGGGACCTTCAAAATCCGCCTCGCCTTTATTTTCCAATTCAGCGACAATATGAAATTTACTTCCAACCCGCACCACGCCCGAGTCGGATCGGTTGGCGCCGTTCAGATAAGCATTCAGTTCGAGTTTGGTTTTTTCCACCGTTTGGATGGTAAAGGGCCACTCGTTGTTGCGAACAGCTGCCTGTTTGCCCGTGTTTTGATCGCGAGGAACAGAGAGAAAGGTAAACTTGAATTCCGACAATCCCTCGGGTCTGGATTCCGGTGCCGTAAAGGTCCAGAATGCCGATCCGACAAACTCTTTTATCGATGTGTCCAATGGATCCATCTGGTATAATGCATTTTTCGGCCTCTCCATTTGCACTCTGAATTCATCATCCTGAAAATAATCCGCCCCGTCATGCTCGATTTCTATTTTTATAGTGAACTGTTGCCCGGTCGACACAATGCCTTCAAGCCCAACGGGTTGTGATATGGTCGGCTTTAGAGAAAACATGGTTTTGTCTTCAACCGAAACATCTATCGTCTCCGAGCTCGTTACAATTTCTTCGCCCGAGCGCTTGTCGATGCCGGTGATTTCGAACCAAAGTCGATACGGGGAAGAACTTTTATATTCAGGAGCGATAATGGACCATTCGATATTTTCCTGAAAGCCCGGCTCCACATCGATGACTTGTTCAACAGCATCAAAAACACCGGCAGGATCGAAAAATATCCGAGCACGAAGGCGTTCCGTGATTTTATCAATATCCGAATCAATCTGGGCAGAGACTTTGAACATCTGTCCGGTCGATACAACGCCATCCTTGGCACCGCCGGGATAGCTGATTCCAAAACCGGTGATTTGGATACTGCCTTTTTTTTCGGTTTTCACCCGCAACCGATTGGGCGTGTTTTGCGTCCCGGCTGTCAAACCCGTATTTTCATCAAGGGGAACCTCTGTAATCTCTACGCTTATTTCAGTCAGAGGTGAAGAAAAAGTCGGGGCTTTAATGCTCCAGTAGAGATCTTCATCGATTTGAAATTCCTTTTCCAAATTGGCCTGGGCATCTGCTAGGGAAAGTCCGGTCTTGTCATCTTTTAAATCCAGCCTCACTATTCCGGTCCCGTTAATATCTGCATCGCCAAAATTTTTCACAACCGTTCTCAAAACTGCGCTCTGACCCTTCGAAAAGATAGCGGTCTCGTTTTGCATTACCCCGGATGGATCCACCACCTTGAGGTCTTCGAGATAAAGGCTGGTTCGCTTGACCACGCGGCTGATGGTAATCGAATCCCGCTCTGTTGCCGTCCCTTCAAGGGTGTTGGCATCGACCTGCAAGGTCAGGTCATGCGGAATCGCCACTGCGGTTGATGGTGTCTTTATTTTCCAGGTCATGTCCTGATTTCTCTGCACGGGCCGGGTTTGGGCATCGAGCAATTCATAGTCAAATGCAGAAGGCAAGAGCAGACTCGCCGTTACATTCGCAAGATTCTCGGAGGCGTGTATTCTGGCTTGAACAGTAAAGTTTTGCCCGGTGGACAAAATACCATCCTTGGCGCCTTCAGGGGAGAGGATGGTGAAAGATGCGATGTTTAAATCCGTACTAAACGTAGAGACGGTCACTGTATCGCGTTGACTGTCAACAATCACGGCCTGCTGCGTGTTTACATCATTCGGATAAGTGTTGATCACACACTCAAAACGATCATTCAAAGACTCTTCCACGGGTGCATAGACGTAATAGGGGATGTCTACACTATAGACCCCGTCGGTCAATTGAAACGACCTGACAACAGGAATATTAACCGAATCTGTAGCGGTTTGAATATAATAGTTGTCCGGCGGTTGCAATCTGACTTCCCCGGCGGTCATCGGACTGGTTCCAAGATTGGTAACGCCTGCGACAATGGAAAATTCCTGAGCACTGCTCAGCGTCGTGTCCTCGGTCGAGGCTAAAAACAATTGAACCGAAAGTTGCGCCGGCATCTGTATACGCATGGACAGGGTTGTGTCCGCCGATGTTTCGGGACCGCGGATGATTGCCGGCAAGGTACTGGCCAGAGAATTTGCAGAAAGAATCTGCGCCGAAAAGCGACGGGTGATTTGGCCCAGGTCTTTATTCCAGGAGCCGTCGGCATCGAACGAAAAAACAGCAGAGGCTTTATCCTCTGTCGGTATCCTGGCAATGGTATCAAGTTGGGTTTCTGAAGAACCGCTTTCAAACAGCTCGACGACGATTGAATCAACACCGGCAAGCTCTCCAGTCTCGCAGATCACATGAACCTGAAATTTTTGGTCGCGGTTGGTTAAAAAATCTCCGTTATTTCCAACCACGGCATCGACATAATCTTCGTTCTGCAGCTGGTTGTGAACAAGCATCCTGTCTATTCGCACCCAGGCCTGACTGGTCACGGTGACAGATGTTTGCCCATTCGCTGTCAGCGCCGGGCTCTGCGACCCTTTGTTGCGGTCATAGGCGCTCAGGGAAACAAGAACATCAGCTTCTCCGGCAATCTTGCCGTTTTCGCGAATTTCATAAACAAGCGTATCCGTATTCCCACCTCTGAGCCGCCAACTATTGGCAATTTTCAATCCGGACGGGGCGCGAATGCTATAATCGGGATCGACCTGATCTCCCACCTGAATAACAATATTATTGGGGGATATATCCTGCATCAGCATATCTGCCTGTCCGGTATTGCGAACCACAACAGCAAGCGTCCATGGATTGCGCGAGTCTCCGGCATTGACCAGGTCAATAGCGGGAATAACATTTGTGATTTGTAATTGTGCGCCCTGCTGAATGGTTACAGAGGTACTGTTGTCCAAAGTGTCAATATCCGTAACCGGTTTTAAATCGTTTCGGCCAAAGGCCTGCACGATGGAGGAGTAAAAATCTACATTCCCGGTCTGGGCCAGCGCTTCTATCCAAAACGTGTCGGAAACGGTTTTGCCCTGAAAAGCCATTTTTTCAATGTCGAGGATAGTATCGACAATGGAAACCGCGTTTCCAGGTTCTGCGAACAGACGCACACGTATGTCTTCCGCCGGCTCTGAATTCAGGTTGGTTATGTTGATGTTGATCGGAAACGTCTGGCCAACACTGACAAACGGTTCATTAAGCGCCTGATTACCTGTATCGCTGATTTGTAATTTTGCCGGCCTGTAAATCTTGACAACTGCGGTTGAATCCCCGGCTGTCTTGATATCAGCAAGCGAGCCATCCCTGGTTATGGCCCTGAAAATTTTAGCCGTTATCGTTTCCCCGTTCAGGTTTTCCTGGCTGTCTGCTTTGCATTCGAACAAAGCTGTTTTGCTGTCGCCCGGATCAATGTTGGTCAGAACCAGAGTGTCCGGACTGAGAAGTTTTGAGTTGTCAACCCGCAGACGAATCCAGACCGAATCCATTCTTTGGATACCACCGTCGTTGGTGACTGTTGTCAGAACATTAAACGATTGTGCGATATTGACATGTGCGGTATCAGCGCCATCGAGGTAAAGCGTATCGCTTTCGATAAAAGTGCTCAAAAGCCTGACGCGCGATGTTTTTTCTGCATATGCGGTTGTCTGTTCTTCAGCATATAGCGTATCTCTTGAAACATCGTTTCCATCCATCGCCGCCAATCTGCTGAGGATGGTAACCTCTCCGCCTCCGAAACCAGTCACTTTTACGGTATAATCGAGCTGCCGCTGTTCATTTGAAAAAATCAGCCGTTCCGGTTCGTCGAGTACTGGCGGTTCAACAACATATCCCAGCGGCAAGTGGATATTCTGTGCCCGCGGCGGCAAAAGTATACAGGGTGCCTCACCCAAATTGGAGACATAAACAGAAATGGTCCACGGCTCAAGGCTGCCGGCCGACAAGGTGTCGATCGATGTGGTCAGTGAATCGATTGACAGTTCTGCCGGAATTTGAGCAGTTAGAGAAACCGTAGTATCCGCGACTAACATATTGGGATCCAGGGAAACACTTTGTTTTGTGTTGCGCGAAATGGCTTCGCTTATCCCTACGCTGAGTCTCTTCGAAATAACGGCAATGTCGGGCGCGGTTACCAAAACGCCCGGCTCTGTCCATTTTGATTCACCCGCAGCCAGAGAATCGATAGAAAAATAGGGGTCAACAATAGCAAACAAATTCTCGGCGTCCGGAAAAAACCTCAACGTTGTTGTTTCGACAACCTCACCGTTGCCCAGATTGGTGATCCTTGCCTTTAAATAAAATTCCTGATCAACATTGACGAGCGTATCAAACGGTACCTCGGCAATGAGGCTGTCTACGCGTACCCGGGCGGTGTCTTGTACGATGAAGGAAAGTTCAGCCGGGCTGCCGTTGGCCAGGTCGTATAACTGGTATAGTTTCCCACTGTTCTCCTCAACCGCGGAAAGTGTCGTTGCTAAGCTGTTTTCGCCCAACAAAACCGCAGAGGTGTCGACACGTTGAATGGTAAAATAAACGCTGTCCGTTTTTCCGGACGGAAGCATCACATCCTCAGGAGGACTTTGTACGGTAAAATATTGATTGCCTTTGTCAAAGGTCAGATAGCTACTGTCCGAATGAGACACAAAGCGCAAATCGCTACCCCCGCTGTTACGTATTTGCGCACCAATCCGCCAGGGACTTGTCTGTCCCCGGGTGACCTTTGACTGGTTGCTGAATAGATTCAAAATTTCAAACTTTGCCGGAGACTTTACGGTAAAATATCCGGCAGTACCCACATCGCTTTCCAGTTTGATCTGACGTGTTGTCTGGATAAGATCCGTTAACCACACCGTTGCGCTTATGGTTATCGTTCCTGTCGGTGTGTTTTGAGAAAAAGAGTTTACCGTTATAATAATTTCCTTGGCCCGGTTTCCACCAATAGAATCTGTTGTGTCTGAAAAAAGAGGTTGTACACCAAAATCGAAAAAATCTGTAATCCTGGTTTTACCCGAGAAGAATTGCACATCCACGCTATCCAGAGAAAATGCCGATTGCGCATTGTTTTTGATTCCAACGAAAACATCCCAGGACTCTTCCCTTCCCAAGGTCAGAGTTGGCATCTCAGGATTTATATAATTGATGGCAATCTCTCCGGTTTCTCCGATGGTTACCTGGGAGGTAAGATCAAGAGTCTTGCTATAATGATTGCTGTTCTCTTCCCCGACAAAGGTAATTCTGGGTGTGTACGTGGAGTGGTCTATATCTTCAGAAATATAATTTGCATTAAATGTCAGCTCCCGGGATTCTCCTGCTGACAGTTCAGTTTCGGAACCCGGGTCCAAATTTACTGCAAAGTTTGTCCCCAACAAACGGAGTATGGTTTCGGTGGGGGACAGGGTTATCGTTGATTCACCACTGTTTTGAACGGCAACCCGAAACTTGACAAAGCTACCCGGCGCAACATAACCGGGTTGGATGCCGCCGGCCGCCTGATCAAAAACGATGTCGGCACGGCTTTGAGCGATCAATTGTCCCACATCATCCGTCGATTCGAGGCTGTCGTGAATGGCGAGCTCCCTGTTCATCTCTGTCATCTGAACGCGGGAATAGATCTCGAGCTCCTTTGAGGTGTCCTGGGGCAACGAAAGGATGGAAAAAATCAAGCTGTCCGATGACGCGGCTCTGAGCAGTGTGTCTCCCGAAGCAAACGTTGATGGGGTTTGAAAAGAAATGTTTTGTGGCTGATCGTCGTTGTCAAAAAATTCGATAAATGTGACCGTAGAGTCCGGATTTAATCTCAAATCCGCTCCCCCATTATTCATCACATAGACCGTAACCCACCAATTCGGCGTAACACCACGCGTGACATAAAGACGGGAAGCTCTGGTTTTTGGAATGTCAAGTTCAGCCGGGGCTTGCCGGACAATGTGAGCCCGCTGCTGGTCTGATGCGGTGACACCCTTAATCTCTCCGGTGTTCAAAACCCGAAACGTAACAACCGCACCAAAGAAAAAATCTCCCGTTTCTGTCGAGTCTGTTTTCCCCTTAATGATATAGTTTAGAGTATCGCTTTCACCCTGTATAAGGGTGGAATCAAGGGTTGTAAACTTTTCGGGATTTGTTGTCTGAAAAAACCCCGGAACCGATTGAGTTAACAATGAATTGACAAAATCCAATTCAACTTTGCTGTCGCTGGCGTTGCTGACAACCACCTTAACCGACCACTCGTAGGAGGAATCCGGCACGGTCACTGTGGACTGGGAAGCAATGATGTCGGAGATATAGACATTTGCCTCTTTTTGAACCTCAACCGCTCCAACCTGCTGGCTAATATAAGAATTCGTGGATAATCCATGAACCGTTTCAACCGTGGCCAAAATCAAGGCGGTTCCAACTATGCTTCCTGTTTTGGTTACGCTATAGACGATATGGCGGGTTTCTCCCTGTGGAATTAGAGTTCCGCCTTCTTCCAATGTGTCGGGAGTGGTGTAATGAAAAGAGGTGTCAATCACTACGCCATTGCGGAATTCCAAAAACGTTTTGGAAGAATCCAGGTTAATATCGATATCTGCATTACCGGTGTTTTCAACAGCTACCTGTACATTCCACTGGCGAAGCTGATTCCGCGTCACTTGAGACTGAGATGGCGATATATCAGCAATCTGAATGGTGGTTGTTTTTCTCACCACAAAACTATCGACAGCGGTTGTGCTGCTGGCGTATTTGGTCTCTCCGGTAATAACGTCGGTATATGGCAGAGACGCGTAGACATAAATCTTACCGACCTGTGCCGTGTTGGTGGCGGAAATGAGATAATCCAGGACGATTTTATCATCTGCCGCAGAAATAATACTGGTATTGTTAAAAGGGTCGCGCGAAATTACAAATGAGCCATCGAGGATAAACTCGTCATTTGCGTCTTTTAAAATAAACGGATTAAAGTCGGGATCCGTAGAAATCCTCGCCGCAGCAGAGGTGCCGCTCTGGCCGGTGTGTTCGACGGTAAGCTCAATTTTTTTATTGCTTTGCCCCTGAAAAATCTCATCCGGAATGACAGCAACCGAATCGATGACAAGTTCAGCTTCACCATAAACCGTCCAGTAGTTAAAAGGAAACTCGGTATGATCGCTTTCTGTATTCAGTCCGTCGACAACACCATACACTTTACCACTGATGGAAACCTGGCTTCCGGGAGAAGGATTTAAGACATCGACATTAAATTCAAGCGTGGCTGTCTCTCCCGCCTGGATCTCGGTGATGTTGTTCAAATATGATTCCTGAAAATCGGTGTCCAGGGAAATGCTCGGATTTAGATAATCTCTAAAAAATAAACTTTGTGCGGTAAGGGTAAATGGTTTACTGCCCAGGTTTCTTACATCCATCAATACCCGCACATCTTGTTGGCTTTGTCCCACCTTGTCTGCTTCACAGCGGATTTCCCAAACCAACAGAGAATTCACCTGAATATCATCGGACTGCGCCTGTATCCCGGCATCTGTGACGGTAAAAGAGTGTGTGCCGGTCGTATTGAAGGCAAAAAGAGAACCGCTAAAAACCTTGCTGAATCCGGCAAAGGTAAGACCGGATGAAGGTAGCTGCGCCGAAGGATCAGAACCGGTAAAGGTTATCGTCCCGGAATAATCTGTTTTTTCGTTTTTATACGAATCATACGCTTTAACCGTAACATCATTGGGAAAGGTGTTTCCTTTTAAAATCTTTGCCGGATAACCGGACAACTCAAAGCCCCCGAGGCCTGCAGGAAGCACTGTTGTGGAGGTGCTGATATCGGTTACATTGTTTTCGCTCTCAGCCTTGAGCTGTATGGTTTCACCGGATTTATATAAAACGGAATTTGAGGAGCCGGTTCCATTACGCACCACAATAGGTCTTAAAACAGGAGCCGTGCCATCCGGAGCATCGTGATCGCCGGCATCATTAAATGAGAGATAAATCAGGCTTCCCGATACAGGATCACCCTCGGAATCCTGAACGTTTTGAACGCTAACGGTAAATGGTTGACCGGCCGTTACGCTGGTGGGCAAATCGACCAAATCAAAGCTATCAACGATATCACCACTGACGATATTTATGGGGAACTGGACATAACCCCCTTCGATGGGAATATCTGCTGTTCCCGGATTTTTGCCCTTATCATAAGTTTCGATTCTGATCTGATTCGCAAAAATCGTTGACAAGGGGTTTCCAACCAGACCGATGCTGATCTTGATGTCGGATACATTTTGTAAAACCGGATCTCCGGTACCATCCCGGGTCAGGACAACGACAAAATAATTTGTCAGGGTAAGAACCTCAACCTTGCTGAATCCGCCATTGAGTTTGCTGTGATCCCTGGAAGAGGCGATCATGATATTGGAGAGATCGAGACCGGCCAATTTGGGATACCATATGGCAATTTTCCCCGAATCGGGTAAATGTACGGCCACGCCGCTTGAACTATAGGTGAAGGTCCAAAGTGTATAATCTCCGGCCTGATTGGATTCCAAGTCAACCGAAGTGACGGTAATAGACCCCATCGTTGCATAAAAAGGTATGAGTAAAAATAAAAGAAAAAAGTATTTTTTTGCGCTTGCTGCCAAGGGGTTACTTCCTCATTTCAATTGACGTTGGCATACTTTGTTCCAGTAAAACACGATTGTCCTGTCGAAGAAGACAGCCAATCAGGTATTCTTCCTGCATGTCGGCTGGATTTACAATCAATCCTATTTTCAGGTCAATCGGGGTATTTGCGTCTATATTCTTACCGCGTCCGCTTCTTTTGATTTCAACGGTATCTTGTTTTACGCTTACCTCTAATCCGCCGTCCAATGTCCTTGAATCGGCCACGGAGACTTTACTCAGATCGAATTGAGAGGGAAATATCAATAGAATTTGAGATTTTGACGGGACTTCCTCATTGATTGAAATCACAAAATCATATATGGTCGCGATACGGGGATGGTACAATGCCGTCGTTATTTGCATAGATTGAGCCTGAAGCGTAGCAACGCTCAGCAATAAGAGAAAAAAAAGATGAATTTTATTCATTTAATCATCACCGATGAGTTTTATAATAATTATATGCCCGACGAAAAAAGATGTTTCAATACATTTTCCCTGTGCTGTGCTGATACAGGAATTGCACTTTACGAGCCTATTTTGTACACATGTTGTTATTGTGCAAATATAATACCAATTAATTTAAATGATATCAACAGCGTGGTGGGAAGCGATATCATGCTGCCCGAATCCATTGTTGCCAAACTCAAAATCCGAAGGATTATTGGATATTTTTTTGGGGGTGTTTGCTCCTCTCGGTTGCGCTTATTCCAAAATGGCTTTTAATAAAATTAACAAACCTTTGGTTTCATTTTCAAGAAGTTTTAAATTTTTTTGCGCAACTTGAAAAGAAGAGTTGATCTGTACAGCTTTTCTGTATTCTTCAACGGCTTTGGCAAAAAGATGCCAGCTTTTTATCATATAAGCCGTTCCCAGGCTTTTATGGAGGTCCGGATAATTGGAGTGTCGCTTTACACTGCTTTCCAGGTTGGTAATGTAATGATCCAGGGATTTTTTGTCCTTGTCCAGGCCGGCAAACATAAACTTGAGATAAAATTCTGCATTGGCTAATATTGTTTTCCGGTGTATTTTATAGGGTTTGTAAGCTTGTTTAAATTCCTGCAACCCGCTGTCGTCTTTGTCTTTAAGCTCGAGCTTTTCAAATCCTGCTTCCATCAGTTTGTCATCATATTCGGCGGAGAGAGAAGCCGCCTTTTTTAAATATTTCTGTGCATCCTTCAATCGTTCAATCGGCGGTTTAAGGGTTTTACCTTTGGGAATTTTGGATTTGCTTTGAATCAAATAGAGGCCGAGTGTGTAACAGGCTTGGTGATATTCAGAATTCAGCTCAACAGCCTTTTCCAGTGCCTGAATAGCCTTTGCATATTCTTCCAGATGCCAATAGGTTTTTCCCAGAAGAAGATGGACATCGGGATAATCCGGTGTTTTTTCAACAGCTTTTTGCAGGTTCTCCATTGCTTTTTTATATTGACAGGCCTTGAAAAATGTCTGTCCCAGCATGTAATAGCCATTCTCAATCGTCTCATCCAATTTTAACGCCAACTGGAACTGCTCTATGGCCTCGGAAAAAAAATTCTTTTCAAAAAACAACAATCCCAACTTGTAAATGGAGGACGCACTCTTGGTTTCCTTTACTTTGGTGGCAACGAGGAATAACAACTCCAGATCTGAAATAATAAAAGTATGAAAC